>DASXLB010000021.1 GCA_036496585.1 Vicinamibacterales bacterium | reverse complement strand
GGCAGCTGCGACGGGCAGCGTTGCGCACCGGACAGACGCGTCCGGCCGCCTTTATCGCTTGGAACAGCTAACAGGAATATCTGCAGGGTAAACCCCCACGTCCTTCGCGTCAAGGGTGTGACCGCGTATTGCTGAGGTGCGTGCGCCAAAACGGCATGAGCGGCGGGCCCCCAGCCTCGATCAGATCCTCTGGAAGCTCTTCTCGATCTCGCGCCGCGTCAGCCGCAGCACGACCGGGCGACCGTGCGGGCAGACGCTCGAATAGGCCGTGCGCCGCAGCTCCTCGAGGATGTAACGCATCTTCTCCAGGGTCAGCGGATAGTTGGCCTTCACCGCCGCGTGGCACGCCATCGTCGCGGCGATGCGGCGCAGCGCTTCCTCGGCCCGCGTACCGGCAGTCAGACCGTCGAGATCGTCGGCGAGTGCACGGATCGTCGCCTCGCATTCGCGGGGATCGAGCATCGACGGAACGGCCGACAGCCTCACCACGTCGCCGCCGAACTCCTCAACCTCCATCCCGAACTTCTCGAGCGTCGCCGCGTGCAGCTTCAACGCCTCGCGCTGGACTGAGGAGAGATCGAGCAGGATCGGGGTCAGCAGCCGCTGGCTCTCGAGCCGGCCCGTCGTCAGCCGCTCAGTGACCTGCTCGAAGAGGACGCGCTCGTGGGCGACGTGCTGATCGATGATCGCGACCCCCTCATCGTCGACGGCGATGATGAAGGTGTCGCGGAATTGCCCCAGCGGAATCATGGGGCGAATGGTCGTCGCGGAGGCTGGCAGCTGGACATCGCCTGGGTGCGGGGCGCCGGCATCCGGAAACGGGTAGCCGGCCGCCGGCAGCTGCTCGCGATTCCACCGGTTCCCTACCGCCGCGCCGGCCATGATGCCGGGAATCGCCATCGCCGTCGGTACGATCGGCTGCTCGGCGCCGCCTTCGAGATGGAACTGGACCTCCGGCGCACGCCCCTGCCCGAGCGCCTCGCCGAGCCCTCGACGAAGTACTTCGTGGACGAGCGACTGCTCGAGGAAGCGGACCTCCGCTTTCGTCGGGTGGACGTTGACGTCGACGCGGTCGGGCGCAATCGTCAGGAACAGGTGCACTTCCGGACTGCGCTCCTTGATGGTCGCGACGCTGTAGGCTTCGATGATCGCGTGCGCGATCGTCCGGTCCTTGACGATGCGGCGGTTGACGAAGACGTTCTGGGCGCCGCGCGTCGGCCCCTGGTCGCCGAGCGCCGCGACGAAGCCTTCAATCTGCAGGCCGCCCGCGTCCTTGCGGATCTCGACGAGATCGGCGCGATCGCCGAACAGCTGGAAGAAGCGGTCGCGCAGCGTCGCCGCCGGCGGGCACTGCAGCACCTGCCGACCGTTGGACGTCAGCGAGAAGCCGACCTCGGCGTAGGCGAGCGCCAGCTGTGTCGTCAGACGCGAAATCTGCGTCGTCTCGGCGACGTCGGACTTGAGGAACTTGCGCCGCGCCGGCAGGTTGAAAAAGAGGTCGGCGACCTCGATCGTGGTCCCTTCCGGCGCACCGGCTTCGCGCATCGAGGAGATGACGCCGGCGTCGACCCTGATTTCCGTGCCCGACTGTGCGCCGCGCGCCCGTGTGCGCAGCGTGAAGTGCGACACCGAGGCGATCGATGGCAGCGCTTCGCCGCGGAACCCGAGCGTGCGGATCGCTCCGAGGTCGTCGGCGCGGCGGATCTTGCTCGTCGCGTGCCGCTCGATCGCGAGACGCGCGTCCTCCGAGTCCATCCCATCGCCGTCGTCTTCGACGCGGATCAGCCGCTTGCCGCCCATCTCGACGGCGATGGTGATGCGGGTGGCGCCGGCGTCGAGCGCGTTCTCGCACAGTTCCTTGACGACAGAGGCCGGACGTTCGACGACCTCGCCGGCGGCGATCTGGTTGGCGAGATCCGGAGCGAGACGGTGGATCTTGGCCACTAGATCCACCCGCGGCGGCGGAAGTAGATCAACATGGCGGCCACGATCCCGCCCATCAGGCCCATCAGCACCCAGAACATCGCGATGCCGCTCAGTCCGAAATGCGGCAGGTCGACGTTCATACCGTAGAGACCGGTGATGAAGGTCAACGGCATGAACACGGTCGCGATGATCGTCAGGATCTTCATGATCGTGTTCAGCTGATTCGAGACGATCGCCAGGTTGGCGTCGAGCAGGCTCGTGATCCGATCCTGGAAAACCATCGACTCGTCGGCGAGGCGAACGAGGTGGTCGTAGACGTCGCGGTAGCGGTAGGACATCTGCTCGTCGATGATCGGGAACTCGCGGCGCGCCAGGCGGCCGACCACGTCGCGCTGCGGCTGGACGACGCGGCGGAGCGAGGCGACGTCGCGCTTGAAATCCAGGATGTCCTTCGCCAGGTTGGCGGCGCCCGCTTCGAAGACGCGCTCCTCGAGGGCATCCAGCCGCTCGTTGAGCTCTTCGATCTCCGGGCGGTAGTTGTCGACGATCGAGTCGATGATGCGGTGCATCAGCGCCGCCGCGCCCTCGCCGAGCGCCAGCGAATTGCGCTCGCAGACCTTGGTGATCTGGTCGATCGATCGTGAATCGCCGGAGTGAATCGTGACGAGGTAGTTCGGACCGAGAAAGAAGTCGACGTCGTGGGTCTTGAAGCAGTGCTCCGGCGCCTTGAAATCGATGCGGTGCAGGATCAGGTAGAGGTAGGCGCCGTAGGACTCGACCTTGGGGTATTCCAGCTCGCTCAGCGCGTCTTCCACCGCCAGCTCGTGGAAGTGGAAGACGTCGCGGAGCACGTGCTGGCCCTCGTCCGGCGAAGGATTCATCACGTCGACCCAGACCTGCACGCCGCTGCCGGGGGCGAGCCAGGCGGGATCGACCTGATCCACCTGGCTCGTCCTGCCCCCGACATGGGCGAAGATCTTGAGCACGCCCGGCCTTACTTCGACTGCAGCGCCGCCTGCGCCGCCGCCAGCCGCGCCACGGGCACGCGATAGGGCGAGCAGCTCACGTAGTCGAGGCCGACCTGCTCGAAGAACTGGATCGACGCCGGATCGCCGCCGTGCTCGCCGCAGATCCCGAGCTTCAGGTTCGGCCGCGTGGCGCGCCCCTTCTTCACGGCGATGTCGACGAGCTGGCCAACGCCGGTCGTGTCGATCGTCGCGAACGGGTTCTTCTTGACGATCTCGAGCTCCTGGTAATGGGGCAGAAAGGATCCCGAGTCGTCGCGCGACATGCCGAGTCCGGTCTGCGTCAGGTCGTTGGTTCCGAAGCTGAAGAACTCGGCCGACTGCGCGATCTCGTCGGCGGTCAGTGCGCCCCGCGGGATCTCGATCATCGTGCCGACCATGTAATTCAGCTTGACCTTCTGCTCCGCCTGCACCGCTTTGGCCGCCTGGTGCACCACCTCGATCTGCAGGTCGAGCTCCTTTTTGAAGCCGACCAGCGGAATCATGACCTCGGGCCGGACCTTGATGCCTTCCTTCTGGACCTGGGCCGCGGCCTCGAACACGGCGCGCGCCTGCATCGCCGAAATCTCGGGATAGCCGATGCCAAGGCGGCAGCCGCGGAAGCCGAGCATCGGGTTGAACTCGTGCAGCTGCTCGACGCGCTGGTGGATGCGCGACGCCTTGACGCCGATCTTCTTCGCCAGCTCCTCCTGCTGCTGCTTGGTGTGCGGCAGGAACTCGTGCAGCGGCGGATCCAGGAAGCGGATGGTCGCCGGGTAACCCTTGAGGGCGCGGAAGATGCCCGCGAAGTCCTCGCGCTGGTACGGCAGGAGCTTGGCAAGCGCCGCCTTCCGCTCCTCCACCGTCTCGGCGAGGATCATCTCGCGCATCGCATCGATGCGATCCCCCTCGAAGAACATGTGCTCGGTGCGGGTCAAGCCGATGCCGACCGCGCCGAACGCGACCGCGTTCGCCGTCTGCTCGGGTGTGTCGGCGTTGGTCCGCACGCTCATGCGGCTCGCCTCCGAGCACCACTTCATCAGCTGCTGGAAGTTCTTGAACTTCTCGGTCTTCTGCGCGGCCTGGTCACCGTGGATCAGGCCCGCGACGATCTCCGACGGCGCCGTCTTCACCTGGCCGGCGTAGACCTTGCCGGCGGTGCCGTCGATCGACATCCAGTCGCCTTCCTTGTAGGTCTTCTTCTCGACGGTGACCGTACGCGCCTGGTAGTCCACTTCGACGGCGGCCGCGCCGCACACGCAGACCTTGCCCATCTGGCGGGCGACGAGCGCCGCGTGCGACGAGACGCCGCCGCGCGCCGTCAGGATGCCCTCGGCGGCGATCATGCCGCGCAGATCCTCGGGCGAGGTCTCGACGCGGACGAGCAGGACCTTCTCCCCCTTCTCGGCCGCCGCGACCGCGCGCTCGGCGTTCAGGTAGATCTGACCGGACGCCGCACCGGGACCGGCCGGCAGGCCCGTGGCGATTGCTTTCGCCTTGGCCACTTCCGACGCGTCGAACACCGGCGCCAGCAGCTGCTCGAGCTGGTCGGCGGGATTGCGCAGCACCGCCGTCTTCCAGTCGATCAGCTTCTCCCTGTGCATGTCGATCGAGAACTTCAGCGCCGCCATCGCGGTGCGCTTGCCGTTCCTCGTCTGCAGCATGTAGACGGTGCCCTCTTCGATCGTGAACTCGAAGTCCTGGACGTCCTTGAAATGCTTCTCGAGCGTCTGGCGGATGCGCTCGAGCTCGGCGTACGCCTTCGGCATCTGCTTCTTCAGCTCGGCGACCGGCTCCGGCGTGCGCACACCGGCGACGACGTCCTCCCCCTGGGCGTTGATCAGGAACTCGCCGTAGAACTCCTTGACGCCGTTGGCCGGGTTGCGCGTGAACGCGACGCCCGAGCCAGAGTCGTCACCCGTGTTGCCGTAGACCATCGCCTGGACGTTCACCGCGGTGCCCCACTCCGTCGGGATGTTGTACTTGCGGCGATAGACGATCGCGCGGTCGTTCATCCACGATCCGAACACGGCGCCGACGGCGCCGAGCAGCTGATCCCACGGCGAATCCGGGAACTGCTTGCCGGCGCGCTCCTTGACGAGCGCCTTGAAGCGGGCGACGAGCTCCTTGAGATCGTCCACCGTCAGCTTGGTGTCCTCGACGTCGTGGTGATAGCGATCGTGCTTGAGCCCGTGAATCACGGTCTCGAACGGATCGTGATCTTCGTTCGCGCGCTTCTGGACGCCGAGCACGACGTCGCCGTACATCTGCACGAAGCGGCGGTAACAGTCCCAGGCGAAGCGCGCGTTGCCGGTCTTGACCGACAGAGCCTCGACGGTCTTGTCGTTGAGCCCGAGGTTGAGGATGGTGTCCATCATGCCCGGCATCGAGTCGCGGGCGCCGGAGCGCACCGAGACGAGCAGCGGATTCTTCAGGTCACCAAAGATCTTGCCGGTCTGCTGCTCGAGCGACTTGACGCCCGCGTCCATCTGGGCGCGCAGCGCCGGCGGATACGACCGCTTGTTGGCGTAGTAATACGTGCAGACCTCGGTCGTGATGGTGAACCCGGACGGCACCGGCAGTCCGATCCGGCACATCTCCGCGAGATTGGCGCCCTTACCGCCAAGCAGCGGCTTCATGCCGCCGTTGCCGTCGGTCTTCTTGCCGAAGAGATACACGTACTTTCCGGCGCCCTTCACAGGCGGGGTCTGGGCTTTAAGCTTTGAGCTCTGGGCTTTCGAGGCTTTGCGCGCTGATTTCTTCGCCATTACGTTTGCTGCACTCCTGTTCGATGGCCGATATCCGAAGTTCGATGTGCGATGGGTGCGGTTGCAGGGCGTGCCTTCAGGCCTGCTTTTCTGCAACGATCTCCGAAATGTCTCCGAGCCGGAGAATGAGCGCTTCGAGGCGCTTCATCAACCCGAGACGTGCCGTCCGCAGCGCCGGGTCATCCACCATGACGAACACGTCCGCAAAGAATGTGTCGACGGCGGGACCGAACTTCGCCGCTTCGGCGAATGCACGCCGGTAGTCGCCGGCAACGATCGACGACTCGATGACCTGCTGCCGGCGCTCGAGCTCGTCGCGCAGCGCGACTTCCGCCGGCTCGCCGAGTGGTGCCAGGTCCGCGTCGGTGCCTGCCGGCAACTCACGGGCGATGTTTCTGACGCGCTTGAACGCCGTCGCGAGCTTCGTGAAATCGGCCGACGAGGTGAACTCGGGCAGCACCGTGAGCATGCGCCGCGCGATGAGCGGGCTGAGCGTGCCGACGTCGCCATGCGTCACGGCGCGGATGTTTCGCGCATCGAAGCCGCGCTGTTCGAGCACGAAGCGCGCGCGTTCGAGCAGGAACGGGCGCAGCGCCGCGGCCCCGTCACCCGACAGGTCGATCACCTGGCCGATCGTGACAGCGCGGTCGACGCCCGTCAGCTCCGGCAGGTCCACGAGAATCTTGAGCAGCCCGTGCGCCTGGCGCCTGAGCGCGAACGGATCGCGCGACCCGGTCGGCTTCTCGCCGGCGTTGAAGAGCGAGACCAGCGTGTCGGCCTTGTCGGCGATCGATACCGCCGCCCACGTCTTCGCCGCCTCGCCGAGCTGGGCGCGAGTGGGCGGCGCATCCGCTTCGACGCTCTGCGGCAGGTAGTGGTAATAGATCGCCTTCCAGACCGCGGACGGCAGTCCTTCCTCCCGCGCGTAGATACCGCCCATCACGCCCTGCAGCTCGGGGAACTCGAACACCATGTCGGTGACGAGATCCGCCTTGGCCAGGCGCGCGGCCATCGCCGCGTGCGCCGCCGCATCCGGCGCACCCAGAACATCGGCGGCAATCGTGCGGGCCAGCCTCTCGATCCGCTCGGCCTTGTCGCGATAGCTGTTCGCGGCGAGTTTTTTGTGGAACGTCAGGCTGTGCAGCCGCTCGAGCCGGTCCTCCAGCGTGGTCTTGCGATCCGATTCCCAGAAAAACCGCGCGTCGCGCAGCCGCGCCGTGACGACGCGCTCGGCATTCTTCGCGATGCGGCGTTCGTCCGAGGGCTGCGTATTGACGACCGCCAGGAACGCTTCCTTCAGCGCCCCCTTCTCGTCGCTCACCGGGAAATAGTGCTGGTGATGGACGAGCGTCGTCGTCAGCACCTCGTGCGGCAGGTCGAGAAAGCCGCGCTCGTAGAAGCCGGCCACCACCCCCGGATACTCGACGAGATCGGCGACCTCGTCGACCAGCGCCGCGTGATCGCGCAGGGGCACGCGTCCGCCCAGCTTGCGCGCCTTCGACTCGAGCTCGCGGGCGATCCGATCGCGCCGCTCGGCGTGATCCAGGATGACGAAGTGCTCGGGCAGCCGCGCCCGATACTCCTCGAACGAGCGGACCTTGACCGATCGCCCGGCACGGCCTGAGGTCGCCAGGAAGCGATGCCCGTAGGTGACCGCGCCGGAGGTCACCTCCTGCACCTGCGACGAGAGGACGTTCGGCAAACGGCCGATCGAGAACGGGACGACGCGCCCGCCGTACAGGTAGAGCAGCCAGCGGATCGGGCGCCCGAAGACGAGCTCGCCCTTGCCGTCTTCGAGCATCGCGTCCCAGTGCATCTGCTTGGGAAACGCGATATCGCGCAGCAGCCCAGCGAGCAGCTCCGGCAGCGCGTCGACGGTGCTCTTGCCGCGCACGTGACGGCGCGCGGCGATGTACTCGCCCTTGTCGGTCTTGACGCGCTCGAGCGCCTCGACCGCGACCCCCTGTTTCTTCGCAAAACCGATCGCCGCCGGCGTCGGCTCGCCCGCCGCATTGAACGCGGCGCTGACCGGCGGACCGCTGACGGTCTCGTCGAGATCCTCCTGCCGCTCGGGCATGCGGCCGACACACGCGGTTAGCCGCCGCGGCGTCGCATAGGTCTCGACCGGCGCGTCGGGCTTGAGCCGCATGCTCGCGAGCCGCGCCGAGAGCTTCTCCGCCAGCTGCGTCGTGAGCCCAGGCAACCAGGCAGCCGGCAGCTCTTCGACACCAATCTCGAGTAACAGTTCACGATCCATTTATTCACCGAGGGGCGTCGCCGCTCGGACTCCCCTCCACGCTCTCTCGCCGCGCCTCGCTCGTGCCCCAGATCGCCCGCTAGGCATGCGATCCCTCTTTGCGATCGTTCGCGCCAGGCTCGTCCACGCCGGCCCAGTGCTTCGCGATCGCGACGGCCATCTGCCGGACGCGCAGGATGTACGACATCCGCTCGGTGACGCCGACCCCGCCCGCAGCATCGAGCAGGTTGAACATGTGCGAGCACTTGAGGCAGTAGTCGAGCGCCGGCAGCACGAGATCGGAGCGCAGGAGCGTCTGCGAGAGCTGGTAGTACTTCTCGAACAGGTCGCGATGCAGCGCAATGAACTCCGGCTTCGGCATGTCGACCCGTCCGAAGGCGTACTTCGACTGTTCGACCTCGTCGCGGTGCCGCACGTCGCGATACGTGACGCCGGACGCCCATTCCAGATCGAACACGTTGTCGACGTCCTGCAAGGCCATCGCGAAGCGCTCGAGCCCGTAGGTCAGCTCGACGGAGATCGGCTGAAGGTCGATGCCGCCCGCCTGCTGGAAATAGGTGAACTGCGTGATCTCCTGGCCATCGAAGAGCACCTGCCAGCCGATGCCCCAGGCCCCGAGCGTCGGCGACTCCCAGTTGTCTTCCTCGAACCGCACGTCGTGCGCCCGCAGATCGATGCCGCACGCCTCGAGGCTCTGAAGGTACAGCTGCTGCACTTCGTCAGGCGCCGGCTTGAGGATCACCTGGAACTGGTGATGCTTGAAGAGGCGGTTGGGGTTGTCGCCAAATCGTCCGTCGGCGGGCCGCCGGGACGGTTGCACGTAGGCCACGCTCCAGTGTTGCGGCCCGAGCACCCGGAGGAACGTCTCGGGATGCATCGTCCCGGCGCCCATCTCGATGTCGAGGGGCTGCTGCAGCAGACAGCCCCGGGTCGCCCAGAATTCCGAGAGTTTGAAGATAAGTTGCTGTAGGGTCACGCGATCTGCTGATTATATCGGAGGGCGGGGAGCGGCGGAGTGCAGAGGGCTACCGGAGCTGGCGCAGCACGCGCGCGGACTTGAGCTCCTTCTCGAGATGCAGGTGCAGCAGGCGCCGGTGCACCGTCTCGAGTTCGCGGGCGGCCCCGGGATCGAGCGTCATACCGATGAGCGAGTCGGGGCTTGCCGCGCTGGCGGTCCTCAGAAAGTGCATGGCCTGGAGCGAAAGCGGCGACCCGCCGGGCGAGGCGCAGCGGCGGCATACGTAGTGGTGCTCGCGGGCGGGCATCACCGCGCCGCCATCGTAGGCGCCGCCGCAATCAGGGCAGGCCGCCAGGAGCGGATAGACGCCCTGCAGCCGCAGCAGCCAGAACTCGAAATAGCGTGCCAGCGGATCGGCGGGTGCGCCGCCTGCGAGCGCGTCGATGACCGACGACCCGAGCCGGAACAGGCGCTCGTCGGCATGCCCTTCCGGCGCCCACTCGTCGATCAGCTCGGCAAAGTACTCGGCGTGTCCCAGCGCGAAGACGTCCTGCGTGCCGCGCGCCACCACCGAGAGCGCGCTCCGCTGCGGCTCGACGTAGTTGAGGCGCACCAGATCGCGCAACTCGCGCTCGTAGTAGGCGACGGCGGCCCGCGTCAACGGCTCGAGCGTGCCGGTGAACCGCGATCGCGCCCGCCGCGCCCCTTTCGCCACGCCGCGCTTCTTGCCGCGATCCTTCGTCAGGAACACGACGATCCGATCCGCCTCGGCGAGCTTGTAGGTGCGGAGGATGAGCGCCTCGGAGGTGTAGACCGGCATACCGGGGAAGGGACAGTTTAGTGGAGGGTGCAAAAGGTGCAAAGGGTGCCAACGGTGCTAAGGGTGCGGGTGCTAAGAGTGCCAAGGGTGCAAACGGTGCTCGTGCCAAGGGTGCCGGCGCCTCGGCGCGGCTTGCACCAACCACCATTCGCACCGCGCGGCGCCAGCACCCCTAGCACCCCTAGCACCCTTAGCACCCACACCCTTAGCACCGTTGGCACCCTTTGCACCTTTTGCACCTTTTGCAGCTTCTCTTCTATTTGTGCGCGGATCGCAAATAGAGCGTGGCCAGGCCGAGGAACGACGCGAAGCCGGCGATATCGGTGAAGGTCGTGATGAACACGGTCGAGGCCAGCGCCGGATCGACCTTCAGCGCCTTGAACCCCAACGGAATCAGCGTTCCGGCGGCCCCGGCGACGAACAGGTTGACGATCATCGCGAGGAACAGCAGCACGCCGATCGACGGCTGCCCCGCCATCGCCCACGCCACGAGCGCCGCGACGGCTCCCGTCGCCACGCCATTGCCGACGCCGACGAGCATCTCCTTGAGCAGCGCCTTTCGCGAGTTCGCCCACGTCAACTCGCCGAGCGCCAGCCCGCGCACGATGACGGTCAGCGTCTGGGTCGCCGCGTTGCCCCCCATGCCGGGCACGATGGGCATGAAGATCGCCAGCGCCAGCCAGGCACTCAGCGTCGGCTCGAACAGCTTGACCACGCCGGCAGCCACGAACGCCGTCACCAGGTTGACCAGCAGCCACGGAAAGCGCTTCCGCAGCGACTCGCTGGCCGGCGAGAACACCCGCTCGTCGGTCGACACGCCGGCGAGGCGGTAGATGTCCTCGGTCGCCTCGTCCTTGATGACGTCGATCACGTCGTCGACGGTGATGATGCCGACGAGCTTGTTCTCCTCGTCGACGACCGGAATCGCCAGCAGGTTGTAGGACGCGACCTGGCGCGCGACTTCCTCCTGATCGGTGTCGGTCCGCACACTGATGATGTCGGTCGTCATGATCCGCTTGAGCGGGGTCGACGGTGGCACCAGGAGCATGCGGCGCAGCGAAATCACGCCGACCAGGTGACGCCGCACGTCGACGACGTAGAGATAGAAGACCATCTCGACGTCGCGCGATCCCTGGAGCGTGGTGATGGCTTCGCCGGCGGTCATGTCCTCCGAAAGCGCGAAGACTTTCGGGTTCATGATGCGGCCGGCCGTCTGCTCTTCGTACTCGAGCAGATCTCCGACCTCGTCGCCAGGCCGCTTTTCGATCAGTTCGAGGACCGCGGCGGAGAGCGGCTCCGGCAGATGGTCGACAATCGCCGCGGCGTCGTCGGATGGCAGCTCTTGGAGGAGGCGGGCGATGTCCTCGGCCGAGCGATCGGCGAGCAGTGCCGCGCCCGCTTCCGGACCGGCCTCGGAGAGCGCCTCCATCGCCAGCTTGCCATTGCGCTCGACGAGAAAGGCAAAGGCGGCGGCTCGGTCCCGCTCGCCCAGCTCCGAGAAGACCTGGGCGAGATCGGCGGGATGTTGTTTCTGCAGCAGGTTGACGAGGTTCGCAGTGGCGCCGAGGCGCATCAGCCGTCGGACCGAGTCGAGGACGACGTCAATCTTCCGCTGCACCATGCGATCCGCTCAATCTACCATGGCGACTGAGCGGATCGCGATCGCCGGAGCTGACGGTCCCGCCTCCCTGGTCGACGGCCGATCTATTTCCTCGATTCGAGCATGCGGCGGACGCCGCTGTCGCGCACCGTGTAGTCGCTGGGCACGATGAACAGCGATGGATCCGGCTCGGCGCGCACGATATTGGTCAGCCGATAGGACGAGTCGCCGCTGCGTGGATCGGAATAGTGCGTCAGCACCAGCACTTTGAGTTCGGGCGAGCGCCACTCTTCAGACGTAATCGTGAGCGGCTGTTCGTTGCCGACCTTGCCGGCCGGGATCGTGGTCATCGTCTTGCGCCCCTCGACCGCCACGCCCTCGAGCGTCTTGTGCTCGAGCGGGCCCGGTTCGGGGGCGTAGGCGACAGCGATGTCGCCGCCCGGCGTGCGCATTCTCACTTCGCCGCCGCCGGCGCCCCCGGACCGCGCGCGCATCTCGCCGGCCGGGGCCGCCTTGGTCGCCGTCAGCTGCTCGGCTTCCACCTTCAGCTTCTGTTCGGCGACCTGCATTTTCTCCATGATCCCCGCGGCGGTCCCGGTCGGCGTCCGCCACGCGATCTTGTTCTGCGGATCGAGCGAATACGAATACCCCGCGACCGGATCGACGATCGAAATCATCGGGCCGCCGTTGGGAACGTAGGGCACCTCGCGCGAGACCGCCTGCTGATCCTCTTCGCGGCGGGTGCGTCCTTCGCCGTCGCGATACACGTGCCCGGTGTTCTTGCGGACGATGCGGTTGCCGTCGGCGAGCACCTGCACGCCCTCGACCACCGTGTCGGCCGAATAGGGCGCGCCTTTGATCGCGTTTTCGAGCGGCACCCGGGTCGCGACTTCGGCCGCGACCTTGCGCCCTGCCTCGTCCTGCGCGTAGGCGCTTGCGCCCGCCAGCAGGGCCACGGCGGCGATGGTCAATACACGCATGGGTCTGTCTCCTTTATGAACCCTCTTCCAGAGCTCAATTCACGATGCGCACGGCGCGCGGCAGGCCGTCCTGGCCGACGATGAGATCGGTGGTGACCGACGCGGTGCGGCCAGGCGGCGGCGTCACACCGTACGACGGCAGCAGCGACACCGGCAGATTGACGCGGACGAGTGTGCCGCTTTCCATCGCCGGCAGCGCCGACGCGCCGGGGACGGGGATGAAATCACTGGGCGGCTGCAGCTGGACGCCACGGTTGTTGGCAAGGCCCGGATTGTGCGAAACCGGTCCTGGAGGAAGAGGGCCGTGACGTCCAGTCAAAGCCGGCGTCACGCCGGCGGCGATGAGCACCGCGGCGGCGGTCGCGAGCGCGGCCATGTACCAATACTGACGACCGGACGCAGGGCGCGCGGCGCGACCGTACGCGTCGTCGAAAGCGGTGAACAGCGCCGCGTCGCGCGCCGGATCGGCCGGCGGCACCACCGCGGCGGCGTTCAGCCGGCGAAGCGCGTCCGCGAGATCCGGTTCGATCGGGCCGTCGAGTCTGTCCATCGTTGGTTCCGTAGTCTTTCTGCCAGCAAACCGCGGCCGCGATGCAGCCGCGAGCGAATCGTCCCCACCGCGCACCCGGCCGCCGCGGCGGCGTCCTGGTACGAGAACTCCTGCAGGTCGCAGAGCACCACCGCCTCGCGGTAGACGACCGGCAGCGCCACCAGCGCCGCGCGCAGCGTGGCCACGTCCTGCTCCCGCGCCACGGCGTCGCCGGGATCGACGACGACCGCCGGTTCCCGCCCGTCGGCCGGCAGCGGCTCGTACCGCCGCTCGGTCATCCGCCTCAGCGCATGATTGCGCGCGATGCCAATCAGCCAGGCGGCGACTCCGGATCGGCCCGGCGTATAGCGCCCCGCGTCGTGAATCACGGCGAGGAACACCTCCTGCGCCACGTCTTCCGCGACCGCCGGGGCCCCCGTCATATGGAGCGCGAACCGGTAGACATCGGGCCGGCGGCGGCGATACAGCTCGGCAAACGCCTCGCGGTCGCCCGCCGCCACGGCGGCGATCAGTTCCTCATCGCTGGTGCTCATCGGACGGCGTGGCTAGTTGTATTCCGCTCGGGCGGCGCGAAAGTTCCCGGCGGGCAGGGCGCTGTGTGCGGGGCTGTGGAATTGACCCCGGCCTCTCTTACCGCTTGCGCGGCAGGCCGAGGCTATCGAGCACGCGCTCGTCGTCGCGCCAGTCCGGCTTCACCTTCACGCGCAGATCGAGAAAGACCTTGCAGTCGAAGAAGGCCGCGACGTCCAGGCGGGCTTCGGTGCCGATTTTCTTGATCATCGAGCCGGCGCGGCCGATGACGATGGGCTTCTGGGACTCAGTCTCGACGAAAATCGTGCAGTAGACGCGAAGCAGGCCGCCGGGGCGCTCGGGCTCCTCGAACTGATCGACCACGACGGCGGTCGAAAACGGCAGCTCGTCGCGCGTATTCGCCAGCACCTTCTCGCGCACGGTCTCGGCCACCAGCACGCGTTCGGGCTGGTCGGTCAGGTAGTCGTCAGGATAGAGAGGCTCCCCTTCCGGGAGATGCAGGAGCAGTTCGCGCTCCAGCGCCTCCACGCCGTCGCCGCTGGCCGCCGAAATCGGCACCATCGCGGCAAAGTCGTGCCAGCCGGCCAGCTCGCTCATCAGCGGCAGCAGCTTCGCCTTGGCGATGAGATCGATCTTGTTCAACACGAGCACGACCGGGATATCGACCGGTTTCAGCAGCTTCGCCACGAACTCGTCCCCATGACCGGGGCGCGCCGAGGCGTCGTGCACGAGCATCACGGCGTCGACCTCCGACAGCGTATCCACCGCCGCACCGACCATCCGCACGTTCATCCGATGCAACGGCCGATGGATACCGGGCGTGTCGACGAACACGATCTGCCCCGCCGCCGCGGCCTGGGGCTGACCCGAAGCGGCGGGCTCCGGATAGTTCTTCACGCCGACGATGCGCGTCCGCGTCGTCTGCGGCTTGTCGGAGACGATGGCGATCTTCTCCCCGACGATGCGGTTGAGGAGAGTCGACTTGCCGGCGTTGGGCCGGCCGACGATGGAGACGTAGCCGCTCTTCATGGCTAGGACGTCCGGCGGAGTCCGACGGCGGCGCCGTCGGAAACCGGCGACGGCTGCAGCCTGCGGAAACGCACCTTGTGGATGCGGCGGCGCTCGGCCTCGAGCACGTCCACCTGCATGGCGTCCAGCTCGAACGACTCTCCCACCGCCGGGACGCGGCCGAGGCGGGCCAGCACATAGCCGCCAACCGTTTCGAAGCCTTCCGGCTCCACGTCGAGACCAAGCCGGTCGCGGAGATCGTCGAAGCTGACCTTGGCGCTGAACACGTACGAACCGCTTCCCTCCTCGACGATCGGCTCGCTCTCCACGTCGTCCTCGTCGCGAATCTCGCCGACGATCTCCTCGATCAAGTCCTCGAGCGTCACCAGGCCGGCGGTGCCGCCGTATTCGTCGACGACGATCGCCATCTGCACCTGCTTGCGTTGAAACTCCTTCAGCAGCTCGTGCACCCGCTTCGTCTCCGGGACGAACGTCGCCGGCCGCACCATCGACGTGATCGGATGCCGCTCGAGCGCGACGTCCTCGATCTTCAGCAGATCCTTCACCCGGATGACGCCCACGATGTTGTCGAGGTTCTCCTTGTAGACCGGGAAGCGCGAATACTCCTGGTCGCGGAAGCGCGCTCGCAGTTCGGCGACGGTCGCGCTGGCCGGGATCGCGACGATATCGGGCCGCGGCGTCATCACCTCGCGCGCCAGCGTGTCGCCGAAATCGACGATCGACTGCAGCAGCCGTTTTTCGTCCCCTTCGATCAGCCCTTGTTCCTCGCCCGCTTCAAGATACGCGTGCGCCACCTCGCCGGCTTCAGCAGCGGCCGGCTCCTGCGCGGCTTCCGGCCTCGCCGGCTTGCCGGTCGTCAGGAGGCGCACGAGCGGACCCGAGATGGGCAACATCGCGCCAGCGATGACCGAGAAGCTCGGCAGCAGGAGCGTCAGCACACGCTCGGGATTGCGCCTGACGATGATGGACGGCAGCAGATGCTCGCAGATGACGATGTAGATGGCGACGCAGACCAGCAGCGTCGAAATCGAGGCGAAGCTGACGCCGGACCGTCCGGTCAGCACGGCGAGCAGCACGGTGGCGAGCGAAAAAGAGATGCCGAGCAGCAGGCGCGCCGGAACGAACAGCTCGATCGGCTCGTCGAGGTAGCGGCCCAACAGCCGGTCGTCGCGGCCCCGCTCCGCCATGAGGCGAAGCGACAGCTTCATCAGCGCGCTGAATGCGGTCTCGACGGTGCCGATGTAGACGGCCGCGATCCCGAGCAGGAACAGGGTGAGCGGAATCATCGCCCAGCCGAGGGGTTTCGCCCTGTGGACTCCCCCACACGCGCTTTCGCGCGTCGTTTCGCCGGCCCGCTCGGTTCGCGTCGTCGCGGCGGACGGCTGCCGCGTTCGATGAGCCCCTCGCGCAAGCCGCCTTTGGCGCGAAGGCGCCGCTCGACCCGGGCCATGCGGCCGCGGTCGGACGACGAGTCGTGATCGTAGCCCACCAGGTGCAACAGGCCGTGCAGCGCGAGAATCCTGAGCTCGACGATGTCGCTGTGCCCCGCCTCACGCGCCTGACGGCGGGCGGTCTGCGTGGAGATTACGATGTCGCCGCTGGCGCGGCTCGAGGGATGCGGATCGAGATGGACGGTCTCGGGAAACGTCAGCACGTCGGTCGGCGCGTCCATGCGCCTGAAACGCCGGTTCAATTCGCGGATGCGCGCGTCGGACACGAGCGCGATCACCACCTCGCCCGAGACGGCGCGCGGGACGACGCGACGAAGCCAGGCGGAGAGTCCACTGAGGCGGAGCGGCCGGCCGCGGCCGTCGACGACGGCGATCTGCACCTCGCGATCGGCGACACGCAGCTCACGGGCCGCCACCCGGGACCCGCGGCGCGCGCGCCTACTGTCGGGATCCACTGCCGCCGTACGCTTCGTACGCCTTGACGATCTGCTGGACGAGCGCGTGCCGCACCACGTCCTTCTCGTCGAAGTGAACGAATGCGATGCCTTCGACCTTGCCGATCACCTTGACCGCCTCGACCAGTCCGGAGGGGCGGCTGGTCGGCAGATCGATCTGGGTCACGTCGCCGGTGATCACCGCCTTGGAGCCGAAGCCCAGACGAGTGAGGAACATCTTCATCTGCTCGGACGTGGTGTTCTGCGCCTCGTCGAGGATCACGAAGGCGTCGTTGAGAGTGCGGCCGCGCATGAACGCGATCGGCGCAACCTCGATCGTGCCGCGCTCGATCAGCCGTTCGACACGATCGAGATCGATCATGTCGTAGAGGGCGTCGTAGAGCGGACGCAGGTACGGGTTCACTTTCTCCTGAAGGTCGCCCGGCAGGAACCCGAGCTTCTCTCCCGCCTCCACGGCCGGCCGCGCGAGGATGATGCGGCTGACCCGCTTGCTCAGCAGAAACGAGACCGCCTGCGCCATCGCCAGGTAGGTCTTGCCGGTCCCGGCCGGTCCGATCCCGAAGACGATGTCGGACTGCTCGATCGCGTCGAGGTAGCGCTTCTGCGTGGCGCTCTTGGGAACGACCTGGCGCTTGCCGGAGGTCTTGGTGCCGGGGCGGAGGAAGTAGTCGGCCAGCTCGACGTTGTCGCCCTGGGCCACCAGTTGCGCGGCGGTCTTCACGTCCCCCTTGGCCAGACGGTATCCGCCGCGGATCAGGGAGGCGAGCTGGTCGAGCACGCGCTCCGCGCGCGTCACGTCGGCGGGTTCCCCCTCGACGATCAGCTCGTGCCCCGCCGTGCGGATACGCACGGCGAACTGCGATTCGAGCTGCTTGAGGTTCTCGTCGTACGGGCCGAACAGGGACTCAGCCCCTTCTTCGGGGATCTGAATCTTACGTATCGCTGA
This sequence comes from Vicinamibacterales bacterium, assembly GCA_036496585.1. Taxonomy (NCBI): domain Bacteria; kingdom Pseudomonadati; phylum Acidobacteriota; class Vicinamibacteria; order Vicinamibacterales; species Vicinamibacterales bacterium. Next base: position 92,930 of record DASXLB010000021.1, on the reverse strand, counting down.
GGTGGGCAAATTCGTTGGGGAAATCCTAGCACGAGCCGTGGCTCCCCGCTTCCAAGCCCGATTTCAGAAGGGATCGGGCTCGGCCGCCTCGGGGACAGCCCCCGGCGGCTACTCCGTCCGCACGTGGAGCTCGCGGAGCTGTTTGGCGTCGACGGTGGACGGCGCCCCGGCCATTAGATCGATGGCCTGCGCGGTTTTCGGGAACGCGATGACGTCGCGGATCGACGGCTCGGCGGCCAGGATCGCGACGATGCGATCGAGACCGAGGGCGATGCCGCCGTGGGGGGGCGTTCCGAACTCCAGCGCGTCCACGAAGAACCCGAATCGCTGCTTTGCCTCCTCGTCGGTCATGCCCAGCAGCTTGAAGATCAGCCGCTGCAGCCGCTGGTCGTGGATGCGGATGCTGCCGCCGCCGATCTCGCTGCCGTTGAGGACGAGATCGTAGGCGCGCGCCCGGACGGACCCCGGATCGGACTCGAGCCGCCCGGCGTCGGATTCGAGCGGCGCGGTGAAGGGATGATGCATGAACTCCCAGCGCGCCTCGGCGGGCAGCCATTCGAACATCGGGAAGTCGACTACCCAGAGGAACTCGAAGCGGTTGGGGTCGAGCCGGTTCTCGCGCTTCGCCACGTTCAAGCGCAGCTGGCCGAGCATCCGGGCGGTGGCGTCGTGCGGGCCGGCCGCCAGCACCAGGAGGTCCTCCCTGGCGGCGCCGGCCGCGCTCAACGCGGCGCGAATCGTCGCTTCGCCGGCTGCCTTGAGCGCCGGGCTCTGGACGCCCGCCTCGGCGTGGCGCGCCCACACGAGGCCGGCGGCGCCGAGGCCCTTGGCTTCCTCGACCAAATCGTCGAGGACCTTGCGCGAATAGCCGGCGGCGCCAGGAATGACGAAGCCGCGGACTTCGCCGCCCGCGTCGATGGCGGCGCGAAAGATCGAGAAGCTCGACGACCGGAACGGTTCCGAGAGGTCCCGCAGCTCCATGCCGGCGCGCAGATCGGGCTTGTCGGATCCGTAGGTCGCGATGGCCTCCGCGTAGGGCATGCGCCGGAACGGGTGCGGAGCGTCCCGGGCGACCAAAGCCATCAGGCGGCCCATCAGCGGCTCGAGCATCGAGAACACCAGGTCCTCGGTGGCAAAGGAGATCTCCAGATCGACCTGCGTGAACTCAGGCTGCCGATCGGCGCGCAGGTCTTCGTCACGGAAGCACTTGACGATCTGGAAATAGCGATCCAACCCCGAGATCATCAAGATCTGCTTGAAGATCTGGGGGGACTGCGGCAGCGCGTAGAACTCGCCTGGATGGACGCGGCTGGGCACCAGGTAGTCGCGCGCCCCCTCCGGCGTCGACTTGGTCAGAATCGGCGTCTCGACTTCGAGGAAACCGTTCTCGTCGAAATAGCGGCGGATTTCGAACGCCGCCTTGTGCCGCAGGATCAGGTTCGATTGCAGGCGGGGCCGGCGCAGGTCCAGATAGCGGTAGCGCAGCCGGATGTCTTCCGAGACGGGCGTGTCCTCGTTAATCGGAAACGGCGGCGTCCTGGCGTCGTTCAACAGCCGGATCTCGCGCGCCGCCACCTCGATCGCGCCGGTGGCCAGTTTCGGGTTGATCGCGTCCTTGGCGCGCGCGTCGACGCGGCCGATGATCCCGACGACGTACTCGGGCCGAAGGCGCTTCGCCTTGTCCTCGAGCGCGGCGTCGCGGACCACCACCTGCGTAATCCCGTGTCGATCGCGCAGGTCGAAGAACAGCACGCCGCCCAGATCGCGGACGCGATGGACCCAGCCGAGGAGCACCACGTCCCGGCCGACATCGGCCGGCGCCAACTGGCCGCAGGTGTGAGTACGGGCAAGAGATCCGAGCGGTTCTACAGTCATGGCGCGTCGTCCGAAAGTCGATCTGCGATATCCGAGAGCCGCTGGGTCAGCGTGGCGGCGACCGTCCCTCGGGCGACGGCTTCCTCCTGTCGGGTGGTCAGGGTCTTTATCTTAACTTCCCCGCGGGTCAGCTCGTCCTGTCCCATGACGGCGACGAATCGCGCCTGACGGGCGTCCGCATACTTGAAGGCCTTGCCGAGGTCCTTGCCGTTCCGCAGCCCCTCGGGATAGACCTCGACGCGCAGCCCGGCGGCGCGCAGCTCGCCGGCGAGGCGCAGCGACTCCGCCGCGAGCGGCGTGTCGAAGATCGTGACCAGCACGTCGGATCCGGAGGCCTGGACCTCCACCGGAAACATGCCGCGCTCGCCCATCACGACGAGGATGCGTTCGAGGCCGAGCGAGAAACCGCAGGCCGGCACCGACTCGCTGGAGAACATGCCGATCAAGCCATCGTAGCGACCGCCGCCGCCGAGGCTGCCGGCGAGGTCGGGTACGGCGATCTCCATGATCGCGCCGGTGTAGTAGGACAAGCCGCGCGCCAGCCGCGGCGTGAACTGCACGTGGCCTTTTGCAGGCGTGCTCTCACTCAGGTTGATGATGGAATTGACGTTGAGCCCAGCGACAGCAGCCGCGGGATCGACCGAGAAAAACTCTTCGCGCCAACGCTCCTCGATGATCTTTTCCGACGTCTCGAGAATGGACTTCGCCGTGTCTTCTGGTACACCTCTCGAAACCATGTCCGTTACAACGCCAGCCGCGCCTACTTTGTCCAACTTATCAATGGCAACGAGGACGTCAGCGTGCCTAGACTTCTCGACACCCAGTGTGTCGAGCATCGCCGTCAGCAGCACGCGGTGATTGAGCTGCACCGTGAAGTCGCGGAACCCCAGCGTCTGCAGGACCTCGCTGACGGCGGCGATCATCTCGGCCTCGACGACCGGCGACGTCGAGCCGATCGCGTCGACGTCGCACTGGTAGAACTCACGGAATCGTCCACGCTGCGGACGGTCGGCGCGCCAGACCGGCTGAATCTGATACCGCTTGAAAAACTTCGGCAGTTTCCCGCGGTTGTCGGCGACCACGCGCGCCAGCGGCACCGTCAGATCGTAGCGAAGCGCAAGATCCGTCTCGCCGCTCGCTTCGCCTTCCCCGCGCCGCAGCACTTTGTAGAGAAGCTTGTCCCCCTCCTCGCCGTACTTGCCCAGCAGCGTCTCGATGTTCTCGAGCGCCGGCGTCTCCAGCGGCTCGAACCCGTAGCGCTGGTAGACGCGGCGCACCACGTCGATGACGTACTGCCGCTTCCGGACGTCTTCCGGCAGGAAATCGCGCATGCCGCGCGCCGGACCGGTGTGCATCCGTACAGTCTACCGTTTGCCGGGGACAGTTCGCAGTTAGTGCAGGTGAATGCCGTCCTGTTTCAGCAACGCGTGGTAAATCGGCGTCGGCTGCAGGCGGCGCGAGATGGCAAAACTGAGAAGGTTGGCGACCATCAGCGGCACCAGGATCTGATAGTCCTGCGTGATCTCGAAGATCATGAACACCGACGTCATCGGCGCGCGCAGGATGCCGGCGAACAGCGCGCCCATGCCGACGAGCGCGTAGGCGCCGGGATCGGCGACCGGAAACGGTGCGACGTGGTGGACGAGGACGCCGATCGCTCCGCCCGCCATGGCGCCGATGTAGAGCGTCGGGCCGAAGATGCCGCCGGCATTGCCGGTCGAATACGACACGATCGTGGCCACCAGCTTCAACGCGCACAGCAGCGCCATGGTCTTCAGCACCATCCCGCCATTGAGCGCCTGGTCGACGTAGCCATAGCCGACGCCAGTAACCTGCGGCACGGTCAGCAGCAGTACGGCGATCGCGATCCCGCCGACGGCCGGCTGCACCGCGACCGTCCATGACGGAAGCCGCTTGAACGCGGCGCGCAGGCCGAGCAGGCCCTTGCAGAAGACCATCGAGACAATCCCGCCGGCGGCGCCAAGCGCGGCGTAGGCGAACAGCTCCGCCGGGTGTGCCAGGCGGTACTGCGGCACGTGGAAGAGCGGCTCGTTGCCCAGAATGGCGCGCTCGACGACCACCGACGCCACCGACGCGATGACGGCCGACCCGAGCAGCGGCGCATTCATGTCGCCGATGATCTCCTCGAGCGTGAAGATGACCGCAGACACCGGCGTGTTGAATGCGGCCGCCAGCGCTCCGGCCACGCCGACGGGCACCAGATCGCGCACGCGTTCGGGCGACAGCCCCAGCCAGCGGCCCACGACCGACGCGATGCCGCCGCCGATCTGCACCGACGGCCCTTCGCGGCCCATCGAGTGACCGGCACCGATCGTCAGGGCCCCGGTGAGGAACTTGCCGATGGGAACGGTCCACGGGATGACGCCCCCGTCGAGCTTGTAGGCGGCCTCGGTCTGCGGCACGCCGCTGCCGCGCACGCCGGGGAACACATAGCGCAGCAGCAGCCCCGTGCCGAGGCTGATCAGGATCGGCACCATGACGGTACGCGAGGGACTGGCGCGAAACCCGAACAGCACACGGGTGACCCAGTCGATCGTGACCGTAAAGAACACCGCGCTCAGGCCGGCGAGGATGCCGACGACGATCGACAGCGCCGCGAACAGCCGCGCCTCGCGGCTGCGCTGTGTTTCTGAGGCATCCGCAACCTCCGCGGCGATCGGGCCCTCGATCGGTTCGCTCACGACGCGTCCAACCCGTGCCGCGCGGCGATGAGGACGATGGCGCGATCGATCGGCTGTGGCGGCGGACAGAGGTTCGACAGGTCGCGCGCGAGGCCGGCGACGCGCGCCAGATCCGGACCGAGGCTGTCGGCCGACGTCGCGTGCGCCGCCGCGAACGTCCGCTGCAGATCCGCGAGTGCCTGCTGCGGAGCCGCCGCGCTGGCGCACCCGGCGGCACGCGCCTGCAGCTCGTCGACCGCGCGGGCGAGCCGTCGGTCGCGCTCGCGCGCGGTGAGGCGCGGCAGCAGCGGATCGATGTCGAGCACCAGCTCGGCGATCTGCAGCCTCTCGCTGTCGGCGCCGCCGGCGGTGCGCCGCAGGTAGTCGCGCGCGTGCTCGTAGTCGCCGGTCGCGAAGGCGGCCTCGCCCGCCCCGGCCAGCGCCGTCTCGTCGTGCGGGGCGCGGCGGAGCGCGGCGACGAACTGCGCCTCGGCGCGCGCCGGGCTGCCGGCCTGCATCAGCAGCTGGCCGACGCGGACGTGCGCCAACGGGTCGTCGGGAATCTCACCGCTCAACTTCAGCAGTTCGGCCAGCGCGCGTTCGGCCGCGCCGTGTGTGAGCAGCAGGTCAATCAGCTCGATTCGAAGCGTGCGTCGCTCTTCGATCCGCGCCGGCTGCCACAGGCCCAGAATCGCGGTCTGGAAATAGCGGACCGCGTCGTCGACGCTGCCGCGCGCCGCCACCAGCCGGGCCAGACTGGCGTTGACCTCGACGTCCTCGGGCACCGCCTCGCGCAGGCGCAGCAGCACGTCGAGCGCCGCGTCGTTGTCGCCGGTCCGGCGCAAGGCATCCGCCAGCGCAGACCGGTAGGCTCGATTGTCACGGTCGATCAGAGAGGCCTTGCGGAACGCGTCGACGGCGGCCTTGGCATTTCCCGCGGCCAGGCTTGCCGCGCCGGCGGCGTTCCAACGCGCCGCATCCGCCTGCGCGGTGCGGCGATTTGAGGCGGCGAGCGTCCGGGTGGCGAAGAACGCGGCGATCGCGATGGCGCACAACGCACCGAAGATGCGGGCTTCGCGCCTGATGATCCGATCGATTGCGCTGCGAACGTCCAACCCCCGGATCGTACTCCCCCCGTGTAGTCGGAATCAACCGCTGCCGTTCAGGGATTCGATGCGCGTACCGTCGGGTACTTGATTCCGAGCTGCTCGAGGTACGTCTTGTAGCGCGACGGATCGTAGTAGTACTTCTTCATCTCCGCGCGGTACTTGTCCATCGTGTTCTTGTTCAGCCAGATGGCCGGGGTGTCCTGCGGGCGGATCAACGGCTCGTACTTGGTGTCCTTGTTCTGGACGTCTCGGAAATACGACCAGGCCTGATCGACCAGCTCCTTCCGCGCCAGCAGGTCGAGCATCGTCATGGCCTGCACCTTGGCACCGGCGATCACACCCTTGTGCGCGATCGGCGTGGCCATCGCGATGGCGTTCGCCCAGTTGTGGCCCGGCAGACCGGGAATATTCGAGGGGTAGCGCAGCGTCACGGTCGGGACGTTCCACGAGATGTCGCCGATGTCGTCCGAGCCGCCGCCGTCGTTGTGCTCCACCGGCCCCTGAAGCTTTTCCGGGAGCTTGACCGACAGTCCGTCGGTCTTCGGGTTCTTCAGCTCCTTCTGCAGCGCCTTGGCGAGCTGCTGATCCTCATCGCTCCATTTCGGCAGGCCGACTTTCTGGATGTTCGACCACGTCGTCTCGGCGACGACCTTGTTGAAATGCTGCGGCCACGCCGCACCGAGGACCTGTTCCTGCTTCAGTTCGACGCCGGCCATCATCGCCGCCGCTTTGGCCATCGTGTCGCCGGTCTCCCAGAGCTCTTTGATGTGCTCATAATCGGTTTCGCGGAAGTAGTACCAGACCGACGCCGTGCGCGGGACGACGTTGGGCTGATCGCCGCCGTCGGTGATGACGTCGTGCGAGCGCTGGCTGAGACGCAGATGCTCACGGCGGAACTGCCAACCGATGTCCATCAACTCGACGGCATCCAGCGCGCTCCGGCCGCGCCACGGCGCGGCGGCGGCGTGCGCCGTTTCGCCGAGGAACGAGTACTGCACCGAGACGAGACCGGTGCCGCTCCCCGCGCCCCACGACACGCCGAGGTTTTCCCCGACGTGGACGAAGAGCGCGATGTCGACGTCCTTGAACAGCCCGGCGCGGACGAAGTAGGCCTTGCTGCCGACGAGTTCCTCGGCGGTGCCGGTCCAGATGCGGATCGTGCCCGGCAGGTGCTCGCGCGCCATGATTTTCTTGACGCTGATCGCGGCGACGATCTGCAGCGGCAGTCCGGAATTGTGCCCTTCGCCGTGGCCGGGCGCGCCTTCGATGATCGGGTCATGGTAGGCGACCCCCGGCTTCTGCGACGCCTGCGGGATGCAGTCGATGTCCGATCCGAGCGCCAGAATCGGCTTGCCCGATCCCCACGTGGCCATGAAGGCGGTCGGGATGCCGGCGACCCCCTCCTCCACGTCGAAGCCGTTCTTCTTGAGGATGTCGATCAGATAGTGGTTCGTTTCGGTTTCCTGGAAACCAAGCTCGCCATAGCTGAAGATCTGATCGACCATCTGCTGCGCGAAGCCCGCCTGGCTCTCGACATCGTTGACGGCTTCCTGCTTCCAGGCATCGAGCCTGGGATTGGCCGCCGCCGGAGCCGCGGGCGCCTGCGCGACCCGCTCGGCAAGCGGCGCGGCGACGACGACGGTGGCGAGCAGTGCGGCGACCAGCAGCGCGCGTGGTTTCATGCGCGGGATTATATGCGCGCAACCGACCGGCAGCCGCCAGGCGGCTACAGGTCTCTTCGCAGCGCCAGCGCCGGCTGCACCCGCGCGGCGCGCGCCGCCGGCACGTACGACGCCAGGAGCGCCGTCACGCCGAGACCCACCGCAACGGCCACGTACGTCACCGGATCGAGGGCGCCGACGCCGTACAACAGCGTCGACATCACGCGGGTAACGAAGGCCGCCGTCACCAGGCCGATCGCAATGCCCGCCCCCGCCAGCACCAGGCCTTGACGCACGAAGAGACCGGTCACGTCGCGGCTCAGCGCACCGAGCGCCATGCGGATGCCGATCTCCTTCGTCCGCTGCGTCGCGATGTAGGCGATGACGCCGTAGATGCCGACGATACCGAGCAGCAGCGCCACGGCTCCGGCAATCGCGAGCATCACCAGCGCGAACGACGTCTGCGCCATCGATGCCGACATGATGTCGTTCATCGTCCGGACGTTGGCGACCGGGAGGCTGGCGTTGACCGACCACACCGCCTGCTGCAGGTCCTTGACGAGCGTCGGCGACTTCGGCCGCTCGCTGCGGATCACGTAGGTGAGACTGCGGCGTACCGTCACCGGTTCGTTCCACAGCTTCTCGACGATCAACGGCCAGTAGACGGTGGGCGGCGCCGGCTGCGCCAGCCCGTCGTCGCGCTCGTCGCCGACAACGCCGACGACCGTCCGCCACGGGTTGTCGGGTGAATTGCGGACGCGGCGGCCGACCGCCTTCGCCGGATCCTTCCAGTACTCGCGCGCCAGGCTCTCGCTGAACACGACGACCGGCAGGTGGTTGTAGGTGTCGGTCCAGTTCAGGAGACGTCCGGCGACGAGCCGCGCGCCCATCGTCGAGAAATAACTGCCGTCGGTCGACTTGTAGCGACGAATCGGCGGAATCGTACCGGGCGGGGGCGGCACGTCCTCCACGAAGATCGGATCGTTGGAATTGGCGCCTTCCATCGTGACGGAAGACGTCAATCCGACCGAGGCGACGCCCGGCAGAGCCGCCAGTTTGCGCGCAATCGCCTCGTGGGTCCGCGTGGTGCGGTCGGGATCCTTGACGATCGAGTCCGGGATCGACACGCGCATCGTGACGAGCTGTTCCGGATGCACGAAGCCGGGATCGACGCGCCGCATCGCCTGGAACGTGCGAATCATGAGACCCGAGCCGACCAGCAGTACCACCGCGAGCGCCACCTCGACGACGACCAGCGTGTTGCGGGCGCGGTGCCGCTGGCGGCTGGCAGTGCCGAGACGACCGCCCTGGTTGAGGAACGTCGCCAGGCGAGGCGTCGCGAACTTCATCACCGGCAGCAGCCCGAACAGCACCCCGGCGACCAGCGAAATCCCGAGGGTGAAGACGACGACGGCGCCGTCGATGCCGATATCGTCGACGCGCGGCAGTCCCGAGGGCGCCAGCGCGACCAGCCCGCGAATCCCGAGCCACGCCAGCCCGAGCCCGGCCGCTCCCCCGGCCAGCCCGAGACACAGGCTCTCCGACAGCAGTTCCCAGGCGATCCGGCGCGTCCCCGCGCCGAGCGCGGCGTGGATCGCCAGCTCCTGCTGCCGCCCTTCGGCGCGCACCAGGAACAGATTCGCCACGTTGGCGCACGCAATGAGCAGGACGATGCCCACGGTGCCGAAGACCACCCACAGCACGCGGCCGACGTCCCCGATCACGTCCTGGTCGAGCGGACGGACGTTGGCGCCGATCCGCGCCGCCGCGAACATCGGTTTGGTGAACCCGGGCGGCATCGGGTATCGATCCTCGACGAGCGGGATCATCCGGTTGACGTCGGCATTCGCCTGCGCCAGTGTCACGCCGGGCTTGAGCCGCGCGATGCCCTGAAAGCTGAAATTGCCGACGAAGACGGTCGCCGGGTCGATCCGCATCGGCAACAGCATCTGCGGATGGAGATTGAGGAACCGGAAGCGGGCGGGCAGGACGCCGATGATTTCGTGCGGCTTGCCGTCGAGCACGATCGACCGACCGACGACCGAGGGATCGCCGCCGAACTTGCGCTGCCAGTAGCCGTAGGCGAGCATCACGCGCTCGGGACTCTTCGGTGAATCGTCGGCGGCAGTGAAGCGGCGGCCTATTGCGGCCTGCACACGCAGGATCGGCAGGATGCCGTCGGTGACGTCGAGCGCGTCGACCCGCTCCGGCTCGCCGGCGCCAGTCACCGCGACCGCGTCCGTGTCCCAGAGCCCCGTGTCCTCGAAGGTGCGGTTCGAGTCGCGATACGTCAGGTAGAAGGCGGGCGCCTGATTGAGGAGGGGGATCCCGAGTCCCGGCGCCGCGTGCCACACACCGATGAGGCGTTCCGGCGCCTCGAAAGGCAGGGGTTTGAGGAGCACACCGCGAATCACGGTGAACATCGCGGTGTTGGCGCCGATGCCCAGCGCGAGCGTGGCGACGGCGACCGAGGTGAAAAGCGGGGCGCGGAGCAGCCGGCGCGACACGAGGCGAAGCCGTGCGGGCAGAATCATGAGATTAGGGATAATGACGGAAGTGATCGCCGACAGGTTCAACCGGCCCCTGCGCAGCCTCCGCATCTCGGTCACCGACCGGTGCAATCTCCGGTGCCAGTACTGCATGCCCGAGCCGGACTACGCCTGGCTGCCCCGGGCCAGCATCCTCGATTTCGAGGAGATCGCGGCGCTGACCGATGCCTTCACGGCGCTCGGCGTCGAGCACGTCCGTCTCACCGGCGGCGAACCGCTGCTCCGGCGGGATCTGCCGGCGCTCGTCCGGCAGCTGGCCTCGCGCGGGTCGATCCGGGATCTCGCGCTGACGACCAACGGCGTGCTGCTGAACGATCAGGCGCGGGCGCTGCGGGACGCCGGGCTGCATCGGCTGACGGTCAGCCTCGACACCCTGCAGCCAGACCGTTTCCGCGCGTTGACGCGTTTCGACGAGCTCGGCTCGGTGCTGACCGGGATCGATGCGGCGCGGGAGGCCGGGTTCGCCGCGCTCAAGATCGATACGGTCGTGATGCGCGGCCGCAACGACGACGAACTGCCGGCGCTGCTCGAGTTCGCGAAACACCGCGGCGCCGAGATCCGGTTCATCGAGTACATGGACGTCGGCGGCGCCACGCACTGGACGCCCGCCAGCGTCGTGCCGCGCGTGGAAATCCTCGCGCGCCTCCGCACGGCGCTGGGCGCGATCGAGCCGCTGCCTGGCCGCGGCTCGGCGCCGGCCGAGCGCTTCCGCCTCGCCGATGGCACGACGTTCGGGATCATCGCCTCGACGACCGAGCCATTCTGCGCCGCCTGCGATCGCAGCCGGCTCACCGCGGACGGCCTCTGGCTGCTTTGTCTGTACGCGCAGGGCGGCCTCGATCTGCGGCGGCCGCTCCGTGAGGGAGCGTCCACCGAAGAGCTGCAGCAGCTGGTCGCCGCGGTCTGGGGGATGCGAGCCGATCGCGGCGCCGAGGAACGCCTTGGCTCGCCGGCGCGCGACGTGCTCATCCCGGTCGCCGCGTTGAAGCGCGACGCCCATCTCGAAATGCACACCCGCGGCGGCTAGTCACTCGTGGCAGACACGGTTCGTCAGGTCGTCGGCCAGACAGTGCGGGTCGACTGGCGGCTCTTCGAGGGCGCCGGGGCACTGCGCTGCACGGCCGGGGTTGCCATTCCGCTTCTCGCCGGCCTCGCGCTCGGACAACCATCGGTCGCCGCGTTCGGCGCGGTGGGCGCGGTATCGGTCGGCTTCGGATCGTTCCAGGGCGCCTATCGCAGCCGCGCCGCCGTGATGGTGTCGGCGTCGCTGGCGATGGGGATCGCGATGGCGGCCGGATCGATGGCGGGCCGTTCCGACGCGGCGGCGATCCTGGTGTCGACCGCGGCGGCGTTCGTCGGCGGACTCGTCGGCGCGCTCGGCGCCTCGGCGGCGTTCGTCGGGCTGCAGGCCATCGTCGCCGTGCTGATCGCGACGGGATTCCCGTCCGGCCCGCGCGAGGCCGCGATCCGCGGCGCGATCGTGATCGGGGGCGGCCTCGCGCAGACGCTGCTCGTCGCGCTGCTCTGGCCGCTGCGCCGCTTCACCGCGGAACGCACGACGATCGCCGAGATCTACCGGAGCCTGTCGGCCTACGCGGTGTCGCTGGCCGATCCGCGCACCGACGCCGCGCCCGAACCGCACACCTTTGCCGTCAGCGCCGCGCCGCTCGACGATCCGCAGCCGTTCGCGCACGCCGGCGAGGTGCTGGTGTTCCAGGCGCTGTTCGACGAGGCGGACCGGATCCGCAGCAGTCTCGCGGCGCTGGTCGCGAGGCGGCGCGACGCCGGCGGCGATCCCGGGTGCACCTCGCGGTTCTTCACCGCCTGCGCGGCCGCGCTCGACGCGATCGCCGCGGCACTCGACGCGGGGCGCGAGCCGCACGATACGGCCGGAATCTGGGATGACATCGACGCGTGCGCCCCGGCGTTCGAGCGCCGCGTTCTGGTGGAAGCGCTGCTCGGCCAGGTGCGCGCGGCATGGCGCACCGCCGGTGTGCTGGGAGACGACCGCCCTTCCAGGACGACCGGCCAGCGGCTGCCGCCGCTCCGGCGGCGGCCGCCGGTTCGTGACGCGCTGACCACCCTCGCGGCGAACCTGACGCCGCAGTCGACCGCCTGCCGCCACGCGCTGCGCACGGCGATCGCCGTACTGCTCGGCACCGCCGCCTACCGGTTGTGGCACATGCCGCGCGGCTACTGGATGCCGATGACCGCGGTGCTCGTCCTCAAGCCGGAGTTCTACGACACCTTCAGCCGCGGCATCGCGCGCATCGCCGGCACCGTCGCCGGCGCGTTCCTCGCCGGACTCATCGTGCGCGCGTGGGCGCCCGGCCACGTCGCGCTGATGGCGCTGGTGCTGATCTCGGTGTGGGGCTGCTACGCCTTCTTCAGGATGAACTATGCGATTTTCGCCGTCTGCCTGACCGGCTATGTCGTCTTCATCCTGATGCTGAGCGGGGTCGGCCCGGCGACCGCGGCGATGTTGCGCGAGGAATACACGCTCGGCGGCGGCGCGCTGGCGCTCCTGCTCTACGCGCTCTTCCCGACGTGGGCCGGCACCACCGCGCGCGCCGCGCTCGCCTCGATGCTCCGGCTGCACAGCCAGTACGTCGACGCGCTGCTCACCGGATTCGCCGATCCGTCGCGCATCGACCTGCAGCGGATCGGCGGGATCCGCAGCGAGGCGCGCCTCGCGCGATCGAATGCCGAGGCGGTCATCGAGCGGATGATCGCCGAGCCGGCGCGGCGCGCCGGGCTGCCGCCGCGGGTCGCGGTCGGGATCCTCGCGGCGCTGCGCCGGCACGCGCTGGCGGCACTGGCGCTGCACGCCGGCCTCGAACGCGGCGTCACCGAGGGAGTGCCCGGAATGGCGCGACTGGCGCCAGAGATGAGCGGCGCGCTCACCGCGCTCGCCACCGCGCTCGACGCCGGCACGCCGCCACCGCCCCTCCCGGATCTGCGCACCAGCCAGCTGGCGCTCGGCAAGAGCGACGCGCTGGTGAACGACGAAACCGATCTGATGGTCGACAGCGTCAACACGATCGCCTCGCTTCTGGCGCGGCCACGGTATGCTGAAGGGCCACCGTGACGATCGCGACGACCTACACCGCGCGCCGGCCGTTCGCCGCCACGCGCCTGAGCGGCCGCCGTTTGACACCGGCCGGCTCGCCCAAGGACACGCAGCACCACGTCATCTCGCTCGCCGGATCCGGCATCGCCTATCGACCGGGCGACTCGCTGGGCGTCTGGCCGCGCTACCACGAGCCGCTCGTCGCCCGGATCGTCGAGCGGCTCGGCCTCACCGGCGACGAGATCGTCGACGCCGCGCCGCAGGGTCCACTGCCCTTGCGCGAGGCGCTCGCCCGCACGGTCGATCTCGACATCGTGTCGCGCCGCCTGCTCGAAGCCTGCCGCGATCGCGGCGCCGCGCGGTTCGACGCGCTGCTCGAGAAAGGCCACGAAGAACAGCTCAAGCGCTACCTGCGCGGCTGGGACGACGTCCACGACGTGCTCGACGTGCTGAACGACGCGCCGGAGGCGCAGTTCACCGCGACCGAGTTCCTGGGATTGCTGCGTCCGTTGCAGCCGCGGCTCTACTCGATCGCGTCGAGCCTGCGCGCGCATCCAGACGAGGCGCATCTGATGGTGCTCGCGGTGAACTATGCGTCACGCGGACGCACCCATCTCGGCGTCGGCTCGACATTCCTCAATGAGCGCTGGCCCGATGGGACGCCGGCGCCGGTCTACACGCAGGACGCGCAGAAGCATTTCGGGATGCCGGCCGATCCATCGACGCCGATCATCATGATTGGGCCAGGCACCGGCCTCGCTCCGTTCCTCGCCTTCATGCAGGAGCGGGAGGCGACCGGCGCCGGCGGCCGCAACTGGCTGTTCTTCGGCGAACAGTCGCGCGCCTGGGGCTTCTACTACGAAACGGAGCTGACCAGGTGGCAGCGGCAGGGGCGGCTAAGTCTCGACCTCGCGTTCTCCCGCGATCAGCCGCATAAGATTTACGTGCAGCACCGCATGCGCGAGCAGTCGGCCGACCTCTACGCCTGGCTCGAAGAAGGCGCGGAGATTTTCATCTGCGGCGACAAGGCGCGGATGGCGACGGACGTGCAGCGGGAACTGCAGCAGATCGTCGAAACGGCGGGCGGGCGCACGCCCGAGCAGGCCGCCGAGTACGTCGCCGACCTCCGGCGGCGCCGTCGGCTCAAGCTCGACGTCTACTGACCTCATGAAGATCCGCTGGGGCATCCTGGGGTGCGGCGACGTCACGGAAGTGAAGAGCGGTCCTGCCCTGCAGAAGGCCGACGGCTCGACGCTCGTGGCGGTGATGCGGCGCGATCGCGCCCTGGCGACAGATTACGCGCGACGGCACGGCGTACCGCGGTCCTACGACTCGGCGGCGGCGCTGGTCGCCGATCCGGACGTGGACGCCGTCTACGTCGCTACACCGCCGTCCACACACCTCGAATTGGCGCTACTCGCGGCTGACGCGGGCAAGCCGTGCCTGGTCGAGAAGCCGATGGCCACCAGCCACGACGAGTGCCTGGCGATGGTGGAGGCGTTCGCCGCGCGCGGCGTGCCGCTGTGGGTCGCCTACTACCGGCGCGCCCTCCCGCGATTCCTCGCTGTGCGGGAACAGATGGCGTCCGGCGCGATCGGGACGATCACCTCCGTCCACGTACAGGTCACCGACCGTCTCGCAAGCGGCACCACCCTTCACAACTGGCGTTTCGATCCGGCGATCGCCGGCGCCGGACTGTTCTTCGACCTTGGCTCCCACTGCTTCGATCTGCTCGATTTCCTAATCGGCGCCGTCGGCGACCCGCACGGCATCGCCGTGAACACGGCAGGCGCCGGCGCGGTCGAGGACGTGACCGCGGCGGCGTTCCGCTGCGCGAGCGGCGTGGCCGGTACGGCGATCTTCAACTTCAACGCAGCCTCGAAGACCGACGCCATGACGATCATCGGCACGCGCGGCACCATCGTCACGCCGGTCTTCGCCGATGCCGACGTAATCGTCGACACGGAGCGCGGCGCCGAAACGCTGCCGGTGCGCAACCCGCCGCACGTGCACCAGCCGTTGATCCAGACGATCGTCGACGAGCTCCACGGTCGCGGCCGCTGCGCCTCGACCGGCGAATCGGCCGCCCGTGCATCGTGGGTGCTCGATCGCTGCCTCGGGCGACCGACTTCTCTGAGCCGGCGTTGATCGTCGGGTTCGTTCGCCGGCTTCGTGTCTGTCGGCCGCCACGGCTCTGGTAATATCCGCGGCATGCGCTTCATCCTTGCGGCCGCGGCCGTCTTTTCGATCGCACTCGCAGCCGCGCCTGGCGACACCGTCAACCCGGCGGCGTTCGCCGAACTCAAGTGGCGGTCCATCGGACCGCCGCGTTCAGGCTACGTCGCGGCGCCGGCCGGCGTGCCGGGCGATCCGACGACCTACTACGTCGGCCTTCCCGAGGGGGGCGTGTGGAAAACCACCAACGCCGGCACGACGTGGAAGCCGATCTTCGACGCCGTGCACATCGCGTCGGTCGGCGCCGTCGCGGTGGCGGCGTCGAACCACGACGTCGTGTATGCCGGCACCGGCAACCAATCGGGCTGGTCGTTCACAACGGGCAAAGGGGTTTACAAATCGACCGACGCCGGACGGACGTGGACCAGCGCCGGCCTGGCCGCCTCGCAATACATCGGCGGCATGGCGATCGATCCCGGCAACGCTGACAACGTCCTCGTCGCGGCGCTGGGACCGCGCGCACCGGGCGGCCCTGGCGTACCGGCCGCGGCGCCCGACACGACGGGCACGGCCGCCGAGCGCGGGATCTACCGCACGACCGACGGCGGGAAGACGTGGACCCGCGCCCTGCTGCCTGAGGGCTCGACCGGCGCGACGGACGTCTACCTCGATTTCGGCGACCCGCGGATGGCCTTCGCCCTGCTCGCCGGCGGATCCGGACCCGGCGTCTGGAAGTCAGCCGACGCCGGCGCAACCTGGCAGGCGGTCGGCGGGCGCGGCCTGCCAGATGGCTCCCGCATTACGGCATTCGCGCTCGCGTCCAACACGCACGGCCGACGGCTCTACGCCGTCGCGGGGACGGGCGGGCGCGGCGGCGGTGGCCGCGGCCCCGGCAGCCGCGCGCTCTATCGATCCGACGACGGCGGCGACACCTGGGTCTTCGGATCGCGTGACCTGGCCAGCGCCGGCGGCAAGATCTACGCGGATCCGCAGCACCCCGACGTCGTGTATCTGATGGGCACGGCGGTCTACCGATCTGTCGACGGCGGCCAGCACGTGTCGGCGTTCTGGGGCGCGCCGAGCGGCGCCGATCCGCGCTTCCTCTGGATCGATCCGACCAATTCGCGACGCCTCATCGCGGGCGTCGATCAAGGACCGGCGATCTCCGTCGACGGCGGCGAATCGTGGACGCCGTACTACGGGCTGGTCAACGGCCAGTTCTATCGCGTCGCCACCGATTACGATTTCCCGTATCACGTCTGCGGACCGCAGCAGGATTCCGGCTCCGCATGCGTCGCGAGCCGCAGCGACTTCGGCGAAATCCGTCCCTACGACTGGTATCCCGGTGGCGGCTTCGAGAACGGCTTCCTCATCGCCGATCCGCTCGACACGCGCTACCTCTTCACCCAGGGCTGGTATCACGTGCTCCGCCGATACGACAAGACGACCGGCGCGGTGATCGTCCTCTACCAGCCGACCGCCGACGATCGTTTCGGCGGCGCGCCACCGCTCGCGTTCTCGGCCGACAGGCGGACGCTGTTCATGGCGTCGCAGCGGCTGATGGCGTCCGCCGATCGCGGCGCGACGTGGCGCACGCTCAGTCCTGATCTCACCGTTCCGATCGCGCCGCCAACGCCGCCGGCGGAACCGCCGACCGGCAGCGCGCGCGCCCTTCCGGCGGCCGGCGGCTTCATCCAGGCCCTCGCGCTGTCTCCGATCTCGGCGGCTGTGATCTGGACGGGCGCCAGCACCGGTGTCGTGCAGGTGACGCGGGACGGCGGCAAGACGTGGACGAACGTGACGCCGAAAAATCTTCCCGGCGGCGCCGTCAACGTGATCGACGCCTCCCACGCGAACACCGGGACGGCCTACGTCGCGCTGCTGTCGCGCGACAGCACGCCGCATCTCTACCGCACGAGCGACTACGGCGCGAGCTGGCAGGAGATCGCGTCCGGCCTCGCCGGAGGCGCAGTCACGCGCGTGGTCCGCGAGGATCCCGCCGATCCCTCGATCCTCTACGCCGGCACGGTGAATGCCGTCTACGTCTCCTTCGATCGCGGCGATCACTGGCAGTCGTTGCAGCTCAATCTGCCGACGACGGTGGTCAGCGATCTCACCGTGCACGACACCGATCTCGTGATCTCGACCTACGGCCGTGGCTTCTGGATCCTCGACGACATCACGCCGCTGCGCCAGGCGAAGGCGGCGCTGGCCTCGACGGCGTCCGCGTTCTTCTTCACGCCCGCGCCGGTCTCACGGGCGCGCTGGGACAACACACAGGACACGCCCGTCCCGCCCGAGATGGTGGTCGGCGAGAATCCGCCCGAGGGGGCGATCCTCGACTACTACCTGCGCACGCCGGCGACGAGCGTGACGATGACGATCACCGACCCGGCCGGCCGCGTCGTCCGCGAGTACTCGAACGTGGCGCCGCCGGTCGACACCACGATGGCGAACGTCCCCGAATACTGGCTCATGCCGCCGACCGTCATGCCGACGACGGCGGGCATGCATCGGGTGACGTGGGATCTCCGCTATCCGGATCCGCCGACGCTCAACTACGGCTATTCGGGCAACCTGCTCGACTATCGCGAATACACGCTCAGCTGGCACGCAATTCCCGGCAAGACACCGCGGACGACGCTGGTCGGACCGATGGTGGTGCCTGGCAGCTACACCGCGAAGCTGACTGTGGACGGCAAGAGCTCGACGCAGGCGATCACGCTCGCCGCCGATCCGCGCATCCCGATCACCGCGGCGGCGCTCGACGCGCAGTTCCGTCTGGAGCAACGGATGGTGGCGGGCATCGCCGCAACCTATCGCGCGGTCAACCGCGTGCAGGCGCTGCGCGCTGCGATTGCGAAGCGTCTGCCGGGCGCGGCGCCCGACGCGGCGGCGGCACTCAAGACGCTCGACGCGGCGCTCGCGCCGCTCGACGGCAGTGCGGGCATCTTCGGGCTGGCGCACCGCGATCTCGGGCGGCGGCTCAACGACCAGCTCGTCGCTGACGCGCAGCCCACTACGAGCATCGTCGCCGGTGTCGATACGCCGTGCGCGACGATTGATGTCGCACTCGACGCATTGAAAACGCTCGACACCAGCGCCCTGACCGACGTCCCCGTGTGGACGCCGCCGGCGGCGCCGGTATGCGGGCGATAGGACGGCTGCCGATCAGGCAGGCTGACTGACCCTGGCGTCCGGCGTTTCTCGCCTGCGGTCTGCCTGCGCCATCGGGGACGCCCGATCAGGCCGCCGACGTCTTGTCGACGGGCGCGGCCGTCGAGGCGCTGGCGCCGGGCTCTCGCTGAACGTCGATCTGGCAGTCGCTGGCGAGGGCGACGATGGTCGCGACGGCCGCCAGAATCGGCGCGAACACCGCGCCGACGACGCCGGCGGTCAACGGAAATTCGGCAATGGTGCGATCGCCCTGGCGGACGCGCACGCGCCGAATGTTGCCTTCGCGGAGTAAATCCTTGAGTCTGTCGAGGATCGCGCTGCCTTCCGCCTTTACCGATTCCCACGTGATTTTGTCCGTCATGGCTCCCCCTGTGGATTTACGAAAATGACGGGTGGATGGTGCCCAAAATAAGAGCACGACGGCCGTTTGGTGGATAATCGCGTCTGATTTGCCATGAAGATCCGCCATGCGACCCGCTTTGCCGCCGGACCCATCGCCGTGGCTCTGCTGCCGATCGCCGCGATGGCACAAAAAGCTCCATCCGCGACCGATCTACTGACGGTCGTGGGCAACTACCTGACCGGGTACGCCGATCGCCTTGGCGCCGTCGGGGCCGACGAAGAGTTTACGCAGATCGACATCGGCTCGGGCCGCATGGGGACGCCGCGCCGCGTAAACTGCAGTGTCGTCTGGCTGGGGCGATCGGGCGGCGTCCTCGACGGTTTCCGGGACGTGGTCGCGCTCGACCGCGCGCCGATCAGACCGAAAGACGATCGGCTCATGGCGCTGTTCCAGTCGCCAACGACCACGTCGCGGAGCTCCGCCCACGAGATGACGGAGAGCGCGGTGGCGCAGTACCTCGATCCCAATCTGCACGCGCTCGATCAGGCGATGCTGGCGCTCGACTTTCTCCGCCCCGAGAACCAGGAACGGTCGACCTACAAGGTCGAAGGCCTCAAGAACCTGAAGGGGACGCAAGTCGCCGTGCTGCGGTTTACCGAGAAGAAAGGCCAGCCGCTGGTCCAGACTCCCGAAAAGACCCCCGCGAACGGGCGCCTGTGGATCGATCCCACGGACGGAACCGTGCGGCAAACCGAACTGATGCTCGCCGGCGATACCTACAACCAGAAGGTCACGGTTACGTATGCCGCCAACCCGGCGACGTCGCTGTGGCTCCCGGTCGAGATGTACATCCAGTCCGAGGTCAGCGGACCCGGCGCGGCGGACAGCAGCGGCCGCGGTGCCGCGGGCAGCTACGGAGGCCGCCAGGCGTTCGAAGGACGCGTGACGTACACGAACTTCCGGCGCGTCGACGTCGATCTCACCAAGCTGCGCTGACACTCGACTGGTGCGCGGTCCCCGCTGCCGCGCTGTGCATTTCATCAGAACGTCCGGCTAGCTGGCCAGCACCCGCCGGTAGTGCGCTTCGTACATCGGCACGATCCGCTCGGCACAGAACCGTTCGCGCACGACCCGCACGGCCGCCTCGCCAACCCGCCGGTGCAGCGCGGCGTCGGTCAGCAGCGCGATCCCGCTTGCCGACATCGCCTCGACATCGCCGACCGGATGCAGGAACCCGCTCACGCCGTCCTCGATGACTTCGGGCAGGCCGCCGGCGTTCGACGCGACGACCGGCACGTCACACGCCATCGCTTCGAGCGCTGCCAGGCCAAAACTTTCCTGTTCCGACGGCAACAGGAACAGATCGGCAATCGAGAGCAGCGGCAGGACGTTTTCCTGAGCTCCGAGCAGCCGTACCTGGTCGGCGACCCCGAGCTGCCGGGCGCGCCGACGAGCCGTCGGCACTTCCGGGCCGTCGCCCGCGAGTAGCAGCACGGCGGGAACCTTCGCGGCGATGCGCGCGAACACCTCGACGACCGAATCGATGCGCTTCACGGGGCGGAAGTTCGACAGATGCATGACGATACGCGTCTCGTCGGACGCGTAGCGGCGGCGCAGGTCTGTCGATGCGAGGCGGCGATAGGCCGTGCAGTCGAGAAAGTTGGGAATGACGTCGATCGGATGGTGGATCGCCAGGTCGCGGCATGTCGCCGCCCGCAGACTCTCCGACACCGCCGTCACCCCGTCCGACTGGTCGATCGAGAAGGCGACGATCTCGGAGTACGAAGGATCGGCGCCGACGACGGTGATGTCCGTCCCGTGCAGCGTCGTGACGACGCGCGGCGCGCGTGTTTCGTGCGTCGCATCGAGCACTTGCCGCGCCAGC
This sequence comes from Vicinamibacterales bacterium, assembly GCA_036496585.1. Taxonomy (NCBI): domain Bacteria; kingdom Pseudomonadati; phylum Acidobacteriota; class Vicinamibacteria; order Vicinamibacterales; species Vicinamibacterales bacterium. The sequence goes on along the minus strand of DASXLB010000021.1, from coordinate 72,405 downwards.
ACCGCCGCCGTCGCGTGCGGCACCGCATAGTGCGCGTGGATGATGTCGAGCCCCTGCTCGCGGGCGACCTGAACGACGGTATTCGCCAGGCCGATGACGTACTGTGGTTCCCGGAAGAGCGGATAGCTGGGCGTGTTGACCTGGTGAAAGACGAGCCCCGGATGGAACGTGCCAAGCCGAAATGGCTGGTCGGCGCTGATCACGTGCACCTGATGGCCGCGGTCGGCCAGCGCTTTGCCGAGCTCAATCGCGACGATGCCGCTGCCGCCCATCGAGGCATAGCAGATGATGCCGACGTTCATGCACGACGCACTCGTCAGCGGCGTTCCCCACTATCCGGCAAGAGCGACAGCACGAGAGGATCGCGAACGACGAAGCCCTCCGCGAAGGCGACGCCGGCGAGCGCGCCGAACTGTGCGTCGCGGCTTTCGATCAACTGCTGGAACGTCGGCGAATTCAGGCGTGTTGCCACGTCGCCCTTCGTCGCATCCGCCGGCCGGAACTGTGAGACGTAGCAGGCAAGCGCACGCCGCTTCAGGTCGTAGGCTTCGCTGACGTCGATGACGAACGACGGCGACACCGAATCGTTGATGAAATACTGGCAGAGACGCTCGGGCTTCCACGCCGGCGTCGCCGGATCGTAGCGGCGCAGACCGCTGTCGAAGACGGCCTCGTTCAGGATTCGGTGCGCCGCGACGTGATCGGGATGACGATCGATGCCGTACGGAATGGCGATTGTCCGCGGCCGGGCGCGCCGGATCAACGCGACGGCGGTGCGGATCTGATCGTCGCCGCCGATGTCGCGATCCGGCCAGCGCAGGTTGACGCGCCACGCCGCGCCGAGAACGGCGCCGGCGGCGTCGGCTTCCGCCAGCCGCTCCGCGACGGTCCCGTTGCTGCCCATCTCACCGGCGGTCAGATCGCAGAGGCCGACGCGCTGGCCGAGCGCGACATGGCGGGCGATGGTGCCGCCCAGCCCGATTTCGATGTCGTCGGGATGCGGACCGAAGGCGAGAAGATCGACCGTCGTGACGTCAGGCGGCGTCATGCCGGCAATGCTACTCGGTTCCGGCCTATTCGTGTCGGAGGGCGACGAGCGGATCGATGCGCGCGGCGCGGCGCGCCGGCAACCAGGCGGCCGCCAGCGCCGTCACGGTCAGCGCGGCGGCGGCGGTGGCGAAGGTCCCGGGATCGCCTGGCGTGAGCCCGAACAGCAGCGAGCTCGTGACGCCGGCCGTCATCCATGCGCCGGCCGAGCCGAGCACGACGCCGCATCCGACCATGACGGCCACGTCTCTCAATACCAGCCGCATGAGCGATGCGCGCCCGGCACCGAGCGCCGTACGCACGCCGAACTCGTTGGTCCGCCGCGCGACCTGGAAGGCCAGCAATCCGAAAAGCCCGAGCGCCGCCACGAGGAGCGCCAGGCCCCCAAAGACGCCGCCGAGCGTCGCCATCGTACGCTCGGTGCCGATCGACTCACCGATGATGTCGGTGTAGGCGCGCGCCTCGCGCACGCGGAGCGCCGGATCGGCGTCCCGCACGGCGCGCGTCAACTCCGGGACAAGCCGCCCGGGATCGCCCGCCGCGACGCGGATGACATAGTTGATGCCGGTCGGCTGCGGATCGCCCGCGCGTTGCATCGCCGCGACATAGAGCGTCTTGATCACGTCGGCCCGCAGGTCCTGGTATTTTGCGTCGGCGACGACGCCGACAATCTCGTAGGTGGTGCCTGCCGAGGTGACGTGTCGGCCGAGCACGGAGCCGTCGGGAAAGAAGTAGCGCGCGAAACTGCCGTTGACGACGGCCACCCGCGGCGCCGCCAGGGTATCGTGCGGCTCGAACGTGCGCCCGGCGACGAGCGGCGTGCCGAGCGTCGCAAAGTAGCCGGGCGCAACCGCGTTGAAGCCCACCGCGTCCGACTCGGTATCGCGGAACTGGTGACCTTCGACCTGGACGTTGCGCTCCCAGAGCCCGCCGCCGATGGGCAGCACCGCCGCCGCGCTCGTAGATGTGACGCCGGGCAACGCTTTTAGCCGGGCCAACAGCGCGTCGGTCACCGCCTGGACGCGCGCCGCGGGATACGGCTGCGCCGATCGCACGGCGACGACGAGGACGCCGCCCGCGTCGAAGCCGCGATCGACGGCCTGGAGCCTGACGAGCGATCCGATGAAGAGTGCGGCGCCGACGACCAGAATCATCGAGATCGTCAACTGCGCGACGACCAGCGCCTTGCCGAGGGCGTTCGATCCGTGTGCGCGGACTTCCTTGAGCGACGGGGTGACGGCGGCGCGCACCGCATGGAACGCCGGCGCCAGTCCCGCCAGCACACACGCCAGCGCCGCAACCGCGCCCGTGAACGCCAGGACGCGCCAGTCCGGGGCGACCGAGATCGCGAGCGGGCGGCCGTTCACGAGGAGGGTGAGGAGCCGCGCCGCCAGCGGCCCCGCGAGCAGCAGCCCGATGGCGCCACCGAGCAGCGCGAGAAGGAGGCTCTCGGTGAAGAACTGCCGAAGCAGGCGTCCGCGCCCTGCGCCCATCGCCAGGCGGATCGCGATTTCCCGCTGCCGCGCGGCGGCCCGCGCCAGCAGCAGACCCGACAGGTTCACGCAGGCGAGCAACAGCACCAGCCCGACGCTGCCCATCAGGAGGAACAGCGATCGACGATACTCGAAGCGCATCGCGTTGAAGCCGTCGGGCGCGGCGAACACCACCGCGCGCTGGCGCAGAATCATCGGGCGATCCTTCTCGCGATCCATCGAGGCCTGCTGCTGCACGAAGCCGCCATGGATCGTCTGCACCTCCGCATTCGCCTGGGCCACCGTCGCCTCATGCCTGAGACGCGCCATCACCATGTAGTTGTTGAGGTTCATCGATCGCCGCTGCTGCTCGGTGAGCATTGCCTGCAGCGGCAGCGCCATGTCGGCCATTCGCTCCGGCCGGACTCCGTGGAACGCCGCCGGTGTCACGCCGACGATGGTAAACGCCCGGTCGCGAATCCTCACGATCTTACCGACCGCATCGGCCCTGCGGTCGAAGCGCCGCCGCCAGAAGCTGTCGCTGATCACCGCTGCCGGAGCTGCTGGCGCCACCGAGTCGTCGTTCTGCGACAGGAGACGTCCGGCCGCCGGCTGGACGCCGAGGACGTCGAAGTAGGACCCCGACACCAGGTCGAGGCTGACGAGCTCGTCTTCTCCGTCGATGACGGCCGTTTGCTCCGACGTGCCGGCCGCAAGCACGCCCGAGGTCGACGTGAGGCGATCACGCAGGATCTCGAACAGCGGATACGCCAGGAACAGCGGCCGGCCGGCGTCGTTCATCCGCGCGATGACGACCAGTCGATCAGGGTCGGACACCGGAAGCGCCCGTAGCATGACGCCGTTGAGGACCGAGAAGATCGCGGCGTTGGCGCCGATGCCAAGCGCCAGCGAGAGCACGGCGACCGCGGCAAAGACAGGACTCCGCCGCAGGACCCGCGCGGCGTAGCGCAGGTCGGCGCCGCAGTCGGCCAGCCAGCGTCCGCGCACGTCGCGGACAGCTTCCTCCAGCCCCGCGACGTTGCCGAACTCGAGAAAGGCGCGGCGCTCGGCCGACGGCCGGTCCATCCCGGCCGCCACGTAGTCGTCGATCAGCCGATCGCGGTGATAGCGCAACTCGTCTCCGACGCGAGGGTCCCGGCGTTTGCCCCACTTCATCGCCTTACTCCACCGTGTTGAGCACGGCGGTGACCGCCGTGGAGAGTCTGGTCCAGTTGGCGCGCTGATCCTCGAGCTGGCGCCGGCCGTCGCGGGTCAGCGTGTAGAACCGCGCTTCGCGCCCCGTCTCCGACGCCGCCCATGCGGCGCGCACCCAGCCGCGCTTCTCGAGGCGATGGAGCGCCGGATACAGCGATCCCTGCTGTACCTGCAGCACGTCGCGCGAGATCTGCTGGAGCCGTTGCGCGACGGCGTAGCCGTGAACCGGCCGGAGGGCGACGATCTTGAGGATGAGGACGTCGAGCGTCCCCTGGAGCAGATCCGATTTGGGAGATTCCGGTGACGGCGACGGCATACTATGACAATCTACATATGTATATGTAGATTGTCAAGGTGTCGGCGCGCTCCGTCCCTTGTCCCAGCTCACACGGATCAACGACACCCCCTGCCGCGGGAGCGGGAACGAGAGCTGGATACGTCCGTCGCGCGTCTGCAGACGCCGTATCGGCTCCACCGCCGCGAGCTGCGCCGCCGTCTCGAGCTGCGCCAGTTGCGCGGCGGACGGCGGCTGCGGAGAGCCCATGCGCTTCCACGCCTCGTAACTGTTGCTGTGATCGCTGTCGATGCGTTCGTGCGCGATCGTCACCGTCGTTCGCGGCAGACCGTCGACCGCGAGATCGATCGCCGCGGCGTCGGCCGGCAGGTCGTCGTCGTGGTAGTTCCACAGCAGGACCGTCACCGAACGATCGTCCCGGCTGGCCAGCGCGCCGATATCGGGCGTGCCGCGAACGCCGCCGTCGCGCACGGCGTCGAGCGACAGCGCGCCGCTGCTCTCGACGCGAACCCGCTGGCCGCGCATCTCGCCCAACATGCGGAACGCGTTGAGCACCGGCTTGTCGAGACCGTTCGTGGCAAGGTCGCGGAAGCCCGCGAAGTACGGCTGCCCTTCGAACTCGAACGCCCAGGTCAGCGCGCCGCGCAGGTTGACGCCGTGACGATCGGCCAGCTCGTAGGTCCGCGCCAGCTGCTCCACGGTGTAGCTCGAGTACATCGTGCCGTTGCGATACGCGTTCTCGGGATTGGTGGCCACGCCACAGGCGGCGCAGCCCTCGGGGTCCGATTCGCCGATGATGATCGGGGTGTTCTTGAACTCGGGGAACGATGCGACGATGGCGAAGCCGTTGTCGATCGCCTTCAGCTGATTGGCGAGCCCCATTCGCACGTGCCCAGTCCCGAGCGCAGTCGAGGGGCCGTCGACGACGCGCGGCGCTCCTTTGGCGTGGAAGCTGACGTAATCGAGCGGTGCACCAGTCCTGCCGGTGGCGTAATTCGTGCCCCTGGCGCAGTGCTCGAGGAAACCGCGGAGGAACTGCTGGGTGCGTTCGCCGTTCGGGCCGGTAACGGTCGGACCACCGATGCGTGCCGCCGGCAGCACGCGCTTCAGGCCGTCGGCGGCGTAGTCATAGAGCTGTTGATACTCCTCGGGTGTCCCGTGCCAGTAGCCGATGTCGGGCTCGTTCCAGACTTCCCAGTACCAGCTCTCGACCTCGCGCGTACCATAGCGATCGATCGCATGCCGCGCCCAGGCCGACACGATCTCCCGCCAGCGGTCGTAGTCCCTCGGCGGATAGCTCCAGCCGGTGTATAGCGCCGCGTTGGTGCCGGCGGCCCAGTGATGGCGATACGGATCGGGGTGCGTCGAGAGCGCCTCGGGCATGAAGCCAATCTCGACCAGCGGCTTCATCTTGCGCTGCACATAAGCGTCGAAGATGCGATCGACGATGGTCCAGTCGTAGCGGGGACGGCCAGCGCTGTCCTCGGTGTACGCGTTGGTCGAACCCCATTTCAGCGCCGGTGTGCCGTCGCCCGAGGTCAACAGATTGTGGGCGCGTACATAGACGGGAACCGGACTCGCTGCGGCGAGCTCGCCCAGCAGCTTCTTGCCGTTCTCCGTATAGGTGTAGTTCGGCTCGTCGTAGCCGAACATCGCCCACATCGGCGACAACGGGCCGAGGCCGGCCGCGGCGTCAACGTGAATCGCGACGGAGCCCTGCTGCGCGGCCGCGGCCGCCAGCATCGATGCCACGGCGGCAGTGAAGAGGATGCGCATCAGCGGCGCATGCTAGCACGCGCGAGTCCGTGACGTTCGATTGGGGTGTCCGCAAGCACCGCGATTGGCTCCTCGGCGCTGGCAGCCGTCGCCGTCCTGGCTGAAGTCGCGCCGTACGGAAGGCATGCGCAGACCGTAGGCGCGGCGGCGGCCGCCGTCAATCGATTTGGGTTATGTTGAGGCCGGCTGCCGTTTTCAAGGGAGATGTCGATGTCTGCTGCTGACGCCCGCTGGTCCGTGGTCCTGATCGCGCTAGGCTCGCTGTGGACGACCACCCAGGCGCAGAAGGCGCCCGCCCTCCCCGACGTGCTGAAGGTCGCGGGCGATGCGGTCGTCCAGTACACGCAGAAGCTGGGCGTGGTGGCGGCCGACGAGGAATTCACGCAGTACGAGACGAGCTCGGGGCGCATGAGCACGCCGAAGCGGGTGAACAGCGTCGTCGTGTTCAGCGGACAGGACGACGGCAGCCTCGCCAGCTTTCGCGACGTCGTCGCCATCGACACGGTGCCGGTGCGCTCCAAGGACGATCGGCTGCCGGCGCTGTTCAAGTCTCCGACGGACGCGTCGATCGGCACGGCGCGACAGATGACCGACGACGCGGTGAAGGCGTACTACAGTCCGAATCTGCATCTCCTCGACCGGCCGCTGCTCGCGCTCGACTTCCTGCGCTCCGCGAACCAGGAAAATTCGACCTTCAAGATCGAGGGGACGAAGACCCTCGACGGCGCGCAGGTGGTGGTGCTCAAGTTCAACGAGAAAGGAAAAGGTGGTCTGATGCCCGACGCGTCGGCGATCGGCCGCGTCTGGATCGATTCCGGATCGGGGGTCATCCACCAGACCGAGCTTGGCTTCGTGTCGAGAGCGGCAAACATGCACGCCACGGTCAAGTTCGCCCGGGATGCCGCGATCGACCTGTTCATGCCGTCGGAACTGTTCGAACAGGTGGAGGCGAGTTCCTCCGCGGGGGGCATGAGCGACATGGGCGGCGGCGGCAATCTGGGCGGACGCCAGGCGATGGAAGGGCGGGCCCGCTACTCCACGTATCGACGGATTTCCGCTCACCCCTAGCGCTGGTCCCCGTTCAATCTGGGATGCGGCTCGCCAACCGGACGGCATCGCCGTGGCCTAACGAGTGGCGGTTCATCAGTGCCTGCGAGAGTGCGACGGCACGGGCGCGCCTGCGCCGCAGGCGATCGCCCGGCCCCGTCCGCCACGACGCCGCCGGGCGGTGCTACTGCGGTGTCGGCACCGGAATGTTTTTGGTCTCTTTCTCCATCTCCTTCACCATGTAAAGGGTGGCGCCGATGCCGGCCACCGCGGTGACGAGCCCGATGATCATCCCCGCATGGCCGCCTCCGTTCGATTGCCGGCGAACGCCGCTGGCTTTCGCCGGTGCCGGGGCCTTCACCTGCAGACGCAGGTTGGGCGTGGCGACGGCCGCGGCGGCCGCCTGGTGAATCGCCACCTGCAGCGAGAAGGCCTTTGGAGGGTTGGCGGAGGTCGAATCCGCTGCCCAGCTGTTCGCCGGAGCGAGCGCGGATATGAGCGTCCCGATCAGTACGGACGTCGTGCAGCGTCGAATCGTCATGGCCAGTTCTCCCTTTGTGCCGGCGGGAAGCGGTCGGTGCCGGCTATTTCCTAACGCGCCTTTTGGGGGAAAACAGGCTCAACCGCAGGTGTACATAGAAAAAGGCCGCGCGGCGTGAACCGTGCGGCCCTTATTGTCGGGTCCGAAGATCCGACCTATATAGACGGCAGTGGAAGACGCTCCCGGCGCCCTCCAACCCGCGCCCCGTTATTCCTGGTTCTTGTGCACGACGTCCTGGACCGGCTTCTTCTTGCCTCCCAGACCGGCTATCTTGATCGTCGGCTGCTCCTTGAGGACGTGCTGGCGATAGAGCTCCGCCATCTTCTCGTCCTCGGGCGCATGCGCGCCGGGCTGCTGCTTCTTGGCGCGCAGCTTTTCCTCGCGCGCGTTCTTGGCCACGCCCAGCTCGTCGAGGTCGGTCTGCTTGCCCTTGGCGACCGCGTCGGCGTTGAGCACCAGGGTGTGCTCGGTCGACGACAGCTCCACCGTCTTGCCGCCCGCGTAGATCTGGTGCCGGCCGTGCTCGTCGTACCACTTGGTCAGCGTGGCAGTCATGTGCATCTTCTCGATGATGTTGCGCCAGCCGATACCGGTGTTGTACGCGCAGAAGCTGATCTCCCCTTCCTGCGTCGCGTACGGAATGATGCAGCGCTCCGTGCGGCGGAAGTCGTAGTTGAACAGATCCTGGAACCACATGCCGGCGATGAACAGGAAGTTCCAGCGGTCGCCGCGGCGCTTCTCCTGATCGTCGATCGTGCGGTCCCCGCCGACGCGGCCATAGGCGCCCGCGTGCGACTTCTTCGTCGCGCCGAACGTCTTGTCGAACTTCTTCATCAAGTCCGACATCTTGAAGTGGGTCGGCGACTGGAACGGATCGTAGTTGCGCGCCAGTGCCAGGGCCATGCCGAGCACCGACAGCTTGCGGCCGCGCGCCGCGTCGTTGACGCGCTGGAGGTCCTTGGCGAGCTGATCGGCGTGCAGGAACTTGGTGACCGGAACGGCCTCCTTCGTTTCCTTGTCGATCATCACCGCCATGCCGATGCCGCAGTTCGGGTGGCAGCCGCACGTCAGGTTGCCCCACTCCGCCGACGGTCCGTGCACCAGGTCCGCCCAGTCGGTGAACGTGCCCATGAACGAGATCGGGAACCAGTCACGAATCGGCTCGCCGATGCCGGTCTGGTTCTTCACGTCGTGCGCCAAATGGGACAAGGTATAGCGCTGCGCGGCGCGGCGCTCGGGCGTCACGTCCTCGTCGCGGCCCGTGAACGACACCGGCTGGAACGACAGGAAGTTGATCTTCTTCGGATTGTCGAGCGCGAACTGGACGACGCGGCCGACCTGCTCGTTGTTGATGCCGTTGACGATCGTGATGACCGGCACGATGTCGACGCCGGCCGACCACAGGTTCTCGATCGCGCGCAGCTTGACGTCGAACAGGTTGCCGACGAGACGATGCGAGTTGGCGGCGTTGCCGACGCCGTCGAACTGCAGATAGGCGTAACGCAGGCCGGCCTCGAACGCCGCCTTCGCGAATTCCTTGCTCTTGGCGAACTCGATGCCGTTGGTCGCCGCCTGAACCGAGTTGTAGCCGACCTTCTTCGCGTAGCGCACCGCGTCGAGGAAGTACGGCGACATCGTCGGCTCGCCGCCGGAGAACTGGACCGACATCTGGCGCTTCGGCTTCAGCGTGATGGCGTTGTCGAGCATCGTCTTGATCTCGTCCCAGCTGAGCTCATGGACGAAACCGACCTGGTTGGCGTCCATGAAGCACGGGTCGCACATCATGTTGCAGCGGTTGGTCAGGTCGATGGTGAGGACCGAGCCGCGGCCGTACTTGATCGTCGAGCTGCCGTGATTGTGGAGCTTCTCGTCGTTGTGCGAGCGGATGTCGCTGCCCGGGAAGGTCTCTTCGAGGTGCTTGAAGAACGCCGGGTCCATGGCCATGACGTCTTCGAAATGCCCGTGGATCGGGCAGTCCTTGATCATGACGATCTTGCCGTCCTTCTCGGTGATGGTGGCCTTGATCTCGCCCACCTTCTCGTTCAGAAGAATCTTGTAGTCCTGCTTGCCGTCGACGATCGACTGACGCGCCTCGCGGACGCAGTTGGGGCACAGCGAATCGGTCTCGCGCGGCCAGCCGAGCGGCGGCTTCACCTTCTGCCATGATTTCTGCAGCGGGAGCTCGGACCACTTCGGGGTAAACGCCCCGTTCGGCTTGATGCTGTTGAGGGTATTAAACACAGTCCAGGCGCCCTTGGCGGCAACCGTGAGCCCCTTCTCAACGTACTTGATTGGCTTGTGCATGGCGGAAGAATACCCGCAAATCCTTAGAAAATCAGGGCTTTTCCCTGAAATGGCAAAAACGGGTGCCGAACGGCCCCGAGCAGTCGTTCAATTGGCCGCGGCCGTCACTCTCATCTGCCACTGACCTGCCACAGCTTTCAATGCCGCGGCGGAAGCGGATCTACCAATATTGTTGAGCTATATACACGAAACGTCATGCCGTGTATCGATACGGCACAGCTAGCTCCCCCCAGTCGCTATACTCAGCTGCAAATTTGTTAGCGATTTCCATTTTTGGTAATTCGTCCGCCTTACGGCAGCGGCATTGCCTCTGCCAGCCGCGCGCAGCCGCGCATTCCTGATAACCGCTACATCTCTTAGGGGACTTCGCTGATGCCAAGTTTCTCGCGGCGCGGACGTGTGTGTGTCGGCGCGCTGGCGTACATTCTGGCGGTTGCCTCGCCAGCCGCGGCCGGCCCTCTGCGGGTCGCCTTCTGGAACATCATGTCTGGCAAAGGAGTCGACGCGCTGCCCGGCTTTGCCGCTCCTTTCAGGAATACGCCGAACTGCACCGACCCCACGCAGCCGCTCAACGCCTGGGGCGAAGGCGCCTCGCAGGCAGCGATCGCGCAGGTCGGCGCCGACCCCTCGGTCATCGCGTTCGGGCTCGCTGAAGCGTGGAGCAGCGTCTGCGGATCAGGGGAACATGTCCGCCAGGCTCTCGGCTGGAAGGCGGTCTCCTCCGAACAGAACGGCGTGACGCTCGTCGCCCGGTACGGCTTCGGCGGTCCGGAACAGTGGCGGCAGCTCGATACGTCGCGGAACCCCTCACCCAGTGACACGATGTGGGTCGTGCGCGCCCCGGTCTGCGTCGACGCCGCCTGTTCGCACACGCTGCTGCTCTACGTCACCCACTGGTACGGCCCGGGAGACAACGCGGAGGCGAGCTATGCGGCGCAGGCACAGGGTACGCTCGCCTTTCTCAACGCGACCGCGAACGGTCAGCCCCACGTACTCGTCGGCGATCTCAACGTGTTCGAAGGGTCGACGCCGGTGTGCGACCAGACGCCCGTCAACACGGCGCTGCCGGTGCTGCGCGCGGCGGGCTACGTGGACGCGTGGACGGTGATTCACGGATCGCTGCCCGGCTACACCGGCATGGTGGACCGGAGCGGCTGCGGATTCCCGAACGGCTTCCCGTTCAAGCGCATCGACTATGCCTGGACGCCGGCCGGCTTCCTGCCGCTGGACATGCAGCAGTTCGCCATCACGCCGGTCACCGGCGACGCGTCCCCTTCGGATCACTTCGGCATCGTGGTCACCGTACCAGACCCGGCGGCGTCGGCCCCGGTGACGCCGCCGCCGCCCGGCGATCCCGCGCCGACGCCGCCCCCGACCGTTGGGGCGGATGACGTCGTGTTGTATGCGCGGAGCGCGAAGACCGTCGGAACCGCCTGGTCAGCCATCGCTGATACGACGGCCGCCGGCGGCATTCGACTCTTCAATCCCGACGCGGGGGCGTCGAAGCTGTTGTCGGCCGCGCCGATGCCGGCAAGCTACGTGGAGATCCCGTTCCTCGTTCAGCCCGGCCGCGCCTACCGGTTGTGGATGCGCGGCATGGCGCAGCAGGACTCGTGGCAGAACGACTCGGCCTTCGTGCAGTTCAGTGGCAGCCTCGACGCGACCGGACGTCCCGTCGATCGCATCGGCTCCGCGTCCGCGGCCGTCGTCAGCATCGAGGAAGGAAGCGGAATGGGACTATCCGGCTGGGGCTGGCAGGATAGCGGCTACGGCGGATGGGGCGATCCGATCGCCTTCGAGGGCGCCGCGCAGACGCTGCGGATCCAGGTGCGAGAGGACGGACTCTCGTTCGATCAGATCCTGTTGTCACCCGCGCGGTTCATGTGGGCGGCGCCGGGGCTCGCGAAAAACGACACCACCGTGTTTCCCGAAGCGGGACTCGGCGCCCTCACCGGTCCGGTCGTCTGGACGTCGCTCGTCAAGGCGACGGCGTCGCTGGACGTCTTGCGGAAGACCGGCCCGTGCGCCACGTGTTTCGATGCGGGCGGCATCAGCGCGCAGCGGATCATGAGCGACGGCGCGTTCTCGCTGACGGTCGCGCCCGGTCAGCGCCTCGTCGCTGGTCTCGCGCCGGCGGCGACCGCCGGCGTCGCCGTGGCATCGATCTCGTACGGGTTGAGCTTCTGGCCCACCGGCGTGTTCGAAGTGCGCGAGAACGGCATGTATCGAACGGAGGGACCGAGCGCGCCCGGTGATGTCTTCACCGTCACCGTCCACGCCGGCGTGGTGCAGTACTTTCGCAACGGCGGCCTGCTCTACACCAGCGAGACGCCGGCGACCGGCGCCCTCGTCGCTGATACGAGCCTCAGCAGCCTCGGCGTCGGCGTCACCAGCGCAGCCATCAAATGACGTGACTCGATCCTCGCCTCGCGGTGCCGCTGGAGTGAGGATTGCAATGTCATCCCCGGCCCACGGCCGAGGCTGACATGTCGCAAGATCGGATTCCTTCACTGGATGGGCTTCGCGCGATTTCGATCGCGTTCGTCTTCGTCGGCCATCTCGCCGGCACCCGCGGGTTTCCGCTGAGCGCTCCGGCGGGCAACGCCCTGAACATCGCCGAGCTGGGCGTGCATGTGTTCTTCGTCATTTCGGGATACCTGATTACGCGGCTGCTCCTGCACGAAGTGGCGCGAACCGGACGCGTGAACCTGGGAGCCTTTTATCTCCGTCGCACGCTTCGCATTTTCCCTCCGTACTACACCCTGCTGGCGGCGCTGCTCGCCGCCCACCTCGCGGGGATCGTCGCGCTGCATCAGGACGACATCCTGCGCGCCGCGACCTATACGACGAACTATGACGAGGGGCGCTCCTGGTTCGTCGGGCACACCTGGTCGTTGTCGGTCGAGGAGCAGTTCTACCTGATCTGGCCCGCAGTGGTGCTGCTGGCGCGGTCCAGAAAGGCGATCGTCATCGCCGCCGCGGTGGTGCTCCTCGCACCGGTCATTCGAATCGCCGAGTGGGAGTTGATGCGGTGGGCGGGCGACGGCATCGGGGCGCGCTTCGAGACGGTCGCGGACGCGATCGCCGTCGGCTGCGTCCTCGCAGGCGTACGGGCGCGGCTGCACGCGACGCGTGTCTACATGCGGGCACTCGCGTCTCCGGCGTTCCTTCTGGTTCCGCTCGCGACCTTCGCCGCCAACACGCTCGCGCAGCACCCTCTCGTCTATTTCGGCGCAGCATTCTCTCTCGTCAACGTCGGGGTTGCGCTGTGCATCGACTGGTGCGTGACGTTCTCCGAAGGGACACTGGGACGGCTGCTCAACACCCGGCCGCTCGTGTTCGTTGGCTGGCTCAGCTACTCGCTCTACCTCTGGCAGCAGCCGTTCTTCAATCGCGCCAGCAGCGCGGCGGTGGCGGCATTTCCGCTGAACCTCGCGCTCGCGTGCGGGCTGGCGCTGCTCTCCTACTATCTGGTCGAGCAGCCGTCGCTGCGGCTGCGCCGCCGGATCGAAGCGCGCTTCATCCGCGCGGCTCCGCAGCCACCGGCTCCCGGACTGGCCCCCGTGAACCCTGCCGCGTGACGGCGCCGCGCGGGCGGTGGGTGGCGGCCCAGACCACGCGGAATCCGAGCAGCAGCGCGACGGCGCTGGCGTAATAGACCGGATCGCCGGTGAACACCTTGACCTTCCACCCGAAGTGGACGGCCGCGAGGATCGCCGATGCGTAGATCAGCCAGTGCAGGCGCGCCCAGTTGCGACCGAGGCGCCGGATCCAGCCCTTCGTGGACGTGACGGCGAGCGGCACCATCAGGACCAGCGCCGCGAACCCGACGGTGATGAAGGGGCGCTTGCCGATGTCCTTGACGATGCCGCTGAACGCGAACAGCAGATCGAACGCCCAGTACGACAGGAAATGGAGCGTGGCGTAGAAGAACGCGAAGAGCCCGAGCATGCGCCGGTACTGGATCACCACGTTCCAGCGGGTGAGGCGCCGAAGCGGCGTCACGGCCAGCGTCAGCAGGAGAAACTTGAACGCCCAGCGTCCGGTGGTGAGCTGAATGGTCTCGGCGGGATTGACGCCGAGGTCGCCGACGAGCGCGCCGCGCACGAGCAGCGCGACGGGCACGAGGGAGGCCACGAAGACGACGACCTTGGCCGCCCTCTTCACTCAGTAGAGCTTCCGCAGGTCCATTCCCGCATACATCGACGCGACCTGATCCGCGTAGCCGTTGAACATCAGCGTCTTCGTGTTGGCGAAGAACGCCGGAATGCGCCGCTCGTTGGCCTGGCTCCAGCGCGGATGATCGACAGTTGGATTCACGTTCGAATAGAAACCGTATTCGCGCGGGTTGGCGTCGTTCCACGCGGTGTGCGGCATCTTGTCGACGAAGCGGATACGGACGATCGACTTGATGTTCTTGAATCCGTATTTCCAGGGCACCACCAGCCGAATCGGCGCGCCGTTCTGGTTGAGGAGCGTCTTGCCGTAGAGACCGACGGCGAGCAGCGACAACGGATTCATCGCTTCGTCCAGCCGGAGCGCCTCGGTGTAGGGCCAGTTCAAGCCGCCCTCGGCCAGCCCCGGCATTTCGCTGGGCCGCAGCACGGTCTGGAACTCGACGAACGTCGCCTTCGGCTGAGGATCGGCGCGCTTGAGCACGGCGGCCAGCGGTATCCCAATCCACGGGATCACCATCGACCACGCCTCGACGCAGCGGAAACGATAGACACGCTCCTCGAGATCTGCCGTCTTGATCAGATCCTCGAGATGGTAGTCGGCGGGCTTGTTGCACAGCCCGTCGATCTTGACCGTCCACGGCGTGGTCTTCAGCTGCCCGGCGTATTTCTTCGGGTCGCCCTTGGCGGTGCCGAACTCGTAATAGTTGTTGTAGCCGGTAATCTCTTCGAACTTGTTGAGCGGCTCGGTCGTCGTGACCATCTTCCGGGGGGCCGTCAGCGGCTGCTGAGCGGCGACCGCCGTGGCGCCGCCGGTCGAGGCGTTCACTGCGTCCCCCGCGCACGCGGTCGCCACCCCTCCGGCGATTGCGCCCAGCACGCCGGCGCCGAGCTGAATGAACTCGCGACGGCGGAGAAACCAGCGCTCGTCCGTGACCTCGGACGACGCAATCGGCGGATCGCTGCGGATCAGCATATGGCTATTAGAACACCGAACCACCCGTCCCCCATTCCCGCCTACAATCGGGCCATGTCCGAGACGACCGACCCGCGCTGGCCGAAAATGCTTTCCCTGGCGGTCCACGAATTTCGGACGCCGATGACCGTCGTCCTCGGATACGTGCGGATGCTCCAGCAGGAACGGGCGGGCCCCCTCACCGAGCAGCAGCGCCGGCTGCTCGAGGAAGTCGAAAAATCATGCGGCCGGCTGACGGCGCTGGTGGCGGAAACGAGCGATCTGGCGCAGCTGGAGGCCGGAACGGCAGTCTTCAACCGCAGCTCGACCGACCTGCGGGACCCGCTGCGGCACGCGGCCGATGACCTTGCTCCCCTCCCCGATCGCGAGCTGCGCATCGACCTCCGGCTGCCCGATGCGCCAGCGCTGGTCCACGCCGACCCGGGTCGGCTCAAACACGCGCTCCAGTCGATTCTCGGGTCGCTGCGGCGTGAACTCGTCACCTCCGACACGCTCGTCGTCCGCCTGCGTCCGGCGACCATGGGTGCGCGTCCGCATCAGGAGATCCTCATCGGCGACGACCCGACCATCACCGCCCTCGAGACGGCAGGGTCGGACGCATTGCCCCAGTTCGACGAATTGCGCGGCGGTTCCGGCCTGGGCCTGCCGATAGCGAAGCTGATTCTTACGGCCTTCGATGGCCGGATCTGGGGCGCCCCGGACAACGCCAAGGCGGGCGCCAGACTTCTCCTCCCCGCCGCCTGAGCTCGGGCGCACCGTTTGCATTCTCCCAGAGGGGAGAGACGAGATGCACACGACTGTCGGCGAGCGATCCGGCGCCATGCAGGTCTGGGAGCGCGCCGAGATCGTGCGCAGCTCGGTGGAAGCGACACTGACACCCGATGACGCGCTGCGCGTGAACACCGAGACGTTCGAGCGCTACGCGCGCCCTCCCGGCGACACGGCGTACCCGCTCGAGTATGCCTATCATCAGCTTGGCGACGTCGAGGGTCGCCGGATTGTCGATTTCGGGTGCGGATCGGGCGCGAACACGGCGCTGCTGGCTGGCCGGGGCGCCCACGTGTGGGCGATCGACATCTCCGAGGACCTGCTGCGGCTGGGTCAGCGACGGCTTGCCGTCAGCGGTCGCGAAGCCGGCGCCACCTTTATAGCGGCATCGGCGCACGACCTCCCGTTTGCGGACGACTCCGTCGACCTCGTCTTCGGGATGGCGATCCTGCATCACCTCGATCTCGATCTCGTTTCGCGCGAGGTGCGACGCGTCCTCAAACCGGGCGGACGCGCGATCTTCAAGGAGCCCGTCCGCAATTCCGCCGTGCTCCGCCTGGTGCGCCGCCTCATCCCCTACCGCGCGCCAGACATCTCCCCCTACGAACGCCCGCTCACCGACGGAGAGCTGGCTCGGTTCGCCCGCGGCTTTCGCTCGTGGTCGACGCGAGCGTTCGTCCTGCCGCACGTGCAGGTCGGCTGCGTGCTGCCCGTCGTGAAGAATTCCTGGCGCCGCTTGTACGCCGGCGATCGCGCCCTGCTCGATCGCTTTCCGCGCCTGGCGCACTACGCCTCGGTCCGGGTCATTTCGCTGACGAAGTAAAGCGGCCGTGCTCGATCGCGTCGGCGAGCGCCCGCATGGCGGCGACGTCGACGCCGGCGCCCTTGGCGTTCGCCGGATCGAACGGTGCGTCAAAGCGGTTTCCCGTCGGGTAACGGCCGCCGGGGCCGCCGCTCAGCCAGTTGCCCGCCACCACCGGCGCATTGAAGAACCGCTCGAACGTCAGTGTTCCGGTCGAGGCATCAGCGCCGTTGATGCCGTACTGCCCGTGCGGGGCGGCGTTGTTCACGAACCGGAAGCCGTCAATCCTCGGAGCGCCATACGCGTAGACGAGCGTCGTTCCGTCGAACTGCCACGTATTGCCGGCGACGGTCACGTCCCGCGGGCCGTCGCCGATTAACATGCCCCAGCCGTTCCCCCCCATCTTCGTCGTGACACCGTCGAATAGGTTGCCTTCGATGCGAATGCCGTTCGTCTGGCGGCTCTGGTTCGGCGAGTCGTGGCCGCTGAGGTTGATGCCAGCCGCCACGTTGCGCACCACGTTGTGGGTGAAGTTGACCGATTCAACGACGCACCAGGGGCAGGCGCCGTCCTGGTTGCGCGGCGTGAACAGCACGGCGTAGCCCGGCTGCGCGGCTTGCCAATTGTTTTCGAGGAGATTCGCCTCGACGACCACTCGACGCGCGTTCTTGAGCTCGAGGATGTTCTTCACCTGCCACCGCGACCCGCGCCACTCGAGTGGGCGGCTGAACTGGTTGTGGCGGATGGTGACGTCGCTCGGCACCAGGTCACGGATGCCAGGATCGGCGCCGCCGAGCAGGAACACCTCGCCGCCGGCCTCGAGATAGTTGTTCTCGATGACGTAGGGACCGGGACCGTTCCAGCCCGCGATCGCCTGCGCGTCCGCTCCCACCGCCTTGATGTCGCTCACGTGGCAGTCCCGGATCGTCACGGAGGCGCCGTTCAGCGCGATCCCGCGCTTCTGCCCCTTCTGCGGATCGCCATGGACATAGAGATGATCCAGCGTGATGTCGGACGGCACCTGCGACAACTGCGACTGCGCCGAAGAACCGTCGCCGATCTGGATGATGTCGCCGGAGCCGTTCCGGGTGGCCGGGAATTCGAGAAACGCGAGGCGCCAATGCCGCGCAGCCGGCGCGGTCTGCAGCGCCGCGCTGCCGTTCGGCGACACGATCCGGGCGAAACTGGCGGCCGCCGCGGGTGTCACCCGCTGATCAGGCGGGAGGAGCTCCGCCGCGGAGAGGTCCGTGCGGACCATCACGGGCGCGTCTCCGTCGAAGACGGGTAGCACAAAATTCCCGGTGAAGGTGGCGCCACGCTCCAGCCGGATCTCGTCGCCGGCGCGCGCCGCGTTCAGGGCTGTCTGCAGATCCTCGCCAGCGCGAACGACATGGATCGACGATCGGGACGGGGCGGACGCGGCGAGCAACACGGCCGCCACGCAAAAGATTCGACGCATGAGCTCGACCTTGTGCAAAGCCGTGGCCGGCGCAAAGCCGCGGCCGGCGCCAAGCCTGGCCGGTCCTCATGAGCGGCGACCCCGTCGCCCGCACTCGAATGCATGAATTTCGAAGCGCCCGGCTGCGTTGCGGACCATACGCCGCAGGCACACCGGGCACGGCTTCGAAAACCTGATGTTCAGCTACGCGGCCCGGCGGACGGCCGCCGCAAGACCAATGAGCGCGGTTCCAACCAGGACCATGGCGGCCTCATCGCGCAGACCGGCAACAGACGCTCGGGCTCTCTCCGCCGGGATGGACGCCCGCGCGTCCGAATCTGCGTTTGCCACCGTCGCGGCCGCCAACGAGGGGCTCGCCACGACCACCGTCAGACCGAGCGCAAGAGAAACCAAATGCCTACGTACGACGTTTTCCCACACGGTCAATCAGTATTTCAAGCGACGTACCAGTTGGAAACAAGCGAAGTCGGCAATTCCTTGCCCATTTCGGCCGGCTAGTTACGCAAACCGGTTCTGTCGAGGTACGACTCTTGAATGGAGTGGGAAATCGATTGGACACTTGGAAGAAATTGCAGTCAAAGCATACACAATGAAAAAGCCATACGTCGCCATTGTCGATGATGATGCAGGGTTCGCGCAGTACCTGCGGACGTTTCTGTCACTCCGAGGCTATGAAGCGCGCTGCTATACACGCGGCGACGAGCTCCTGGCGTCGATGAAACAGAACGAGGCGCCAGACGTGGTGCTCCTCGACGTGATGATGCCGGGCTTGGACGGGATGGCGACGCTGCGTGCGCTCAAGGCCTCGCGTCCCGAGGCGCAGGTCATCATGCTCTCGGGCCGCAACCAGGCATCGACGATCGTCGAGGCCGTCCGGCTCGGCGCCGCCGACTACGTCGTCAAACCCGACGACCCGGAAGGGCTCGGCGAGATCGCGCTCGACGTGGCCATCAAGAACGCGATCGAGAAGAACCGCCTCGTATCGGAGCTCAGCGAGCTGCGGCAGCAGCTCTCCGATGACGAAGACCGCGCGGTGTGGGGCAACAGCGAGAAGATGCGCGCGATCGCGACGGTCATCGAGCAGGTGGCCGACAGCGACGTCGGCGTCCTCATCCGCGGGGAGAGTGGCGTCGGCAAGGAGCTGGTGTCGCGGGCCATCCATCAGCGGTCGACGCGCCGCAACCGTCCCTTCGTGAAGGTCAACTGCGCCGCACTCCCCGCCGAACTGCTCGAGAGCGAGCTGTTCGGCCACGAGCGCGGCGCGTTCACCGGCGCGGCGAACACCCGCATCGGCAAATTCGAGCAGGCCGACACCGGCACGCTGATGCTCGACGAAATCGGCGAGATGAAGCCGGCGCTGCAGGCGAAATTGCTGCATGTGCTCCAGGACGGCGAGTTCACCAAACTCGGCAGCAACAAGCGCATCCAGGTGGACGTCCGGATAGTGGCCGCGACCAACCGCGATCTCGAAAAGATGATGCTCAGCGGAGATTTCCGCGAGGACCTCTACTACCGGCTCAAGGTCATCGAGCTGTTCGTGCCGCCGCTCCGCGAGCGCCGCGATGAAACGCTGACCCTGATCGACTTCTTTATCGCCCGCTACGCGCGCAAGTACAACCGGCCGGCGCGGCCCCTGTCGGACGAGCTGCGGCAGATGTTTCTGCAGTACGACTGGCCCGGCAACATCCGCGAGCTCGAGAACATGATCAAGCGGGTGGTGATTCTGCAGGACGAGCAGCTGGTCGTTCGCGAGATCGAGCGCAACATGCAGCGCGCCATGGCGGCCGCCGCGCAGGCCCCGTTGGCCGCCGCGGTTGCGGCGGGGATGGGCATTCCCGTCGGCGTCGCGGCCGTGGGCGCAGGCGGTTACAACCCGCCGATGCCGCCGCTTCCATACACGCCGCCGCCCGCTCCGGCCGACACGGCGGAACCCGAAGACGCGGTGACCGGCGGCGCCGACAGCGGGACCGCCCCGACAGGATCGCTCGCCGCCGTGGCGAAAGCCGCGTCGATGAAGGCCGAGCGCGCCGCCATCGAGCAGACGCTGCGGCAGGTGCACTGGAACCGGCGCAAGGCCGCACAGATCCTCGGCGTGAGCTACAAGACGCTGCTCAACAAGATCAAGGAGTGCGGAATCTCGAGAGCATAAGTCGTTGAGTCGTGGGCAGTGGGCAGTGAGAAACTGCCGGCTGTTCCCGGCTCCCTCCTCATCGGCCCCTGCCTGCGGCCGACTGTTCACTCACTGCCAACTATTCCACACAGTACGCATCGCACTTCCACTCCTTCGACGGTAGCGTCCTTCTCACCTCGGCCCTTCCGCCTCACCGTCCCGCGATTTCGCCAATATTTCCAAAGTTTTGCTGTCGTGGCATTTCGCTTGCTGAACTGGTCCGCGTGCAGTGGCCCACTCAGCCGGATGTACGCGGGATGACCGAGAACCTCACGCCGCCGGCGCCGTCTGACGGGCCTGCAGTGCCGCTGCGACGCGTCACCGCGGTGCTGCTCGGCACCAGCGACCAGATGCGGGAAGTCCGCGAACTCATCGGTCGTGTCGCTGACACTGACGTCACCGTTCTCATCCGCGGCGAGAGCGGGACGGGCAAGGAGCTCGTCGCGCGCAACGTACATTCCGCGTCGCCACGCCGTGACCGCATGTTCGTGAAGGTGAACTGCGCGGCCCTCCCGGCGGAACTGCTCGAGTCCGAGCTGTTCGGGTTCGAACGCGGCGCCTTTACCGGCGCGCTGCAGCACAAGCCGGGCAAGTTCGAGTTCGCCAACCACGGCACGATGTTCCTCGACGAAGTCAGCGAAATGGGCGCGCCGCTGCAGTCCAAGCTCCTGCAGGTGCTGCAGGACGGGGAGTTCGCGCGGCTGGGCGGGCGCCAGGACGTGCAGGTCGACGTGCGGGTGGTTGCCGCGACCAACCGCGATCTCGAGCTCGCGGTCGCCGACGGGCAGTTCCGGGAAGACCTGTTCTTCCGCCTGAACGTCGTCTGTATCACGCTGCCGCCGCTCCGCCAGCGACGGGGCGAGATCCCGGCGCTGACCCAGTGCTTTCTCGGCCAGTATTCCGCGCACTACAACAAGCGCGCGCCGGCGCTCGCCACCGACACGCTGCGACTGTTCGCCGAGTATGACTGGCCGGGCAACGTCCGCGAGCTCGAGAACCTGGTGAAGCGGATGGTGATCCTCGGCACGGACGCGCCGATTCGCCGTGAGGTCGCCGACGCGATCGCGGGCCGGACGGTGGTATCGGGGCCGATCCCCCTCCTGCAGGCATCTCTGGCGACGGCCCTTCCGGCGATTGCCGCGCCGCCCGTGCCGGGACCCGCCGCTGCGGTGCCCGCCGCTCGACCGGCGCCACTCACTGGCTCCCTGAAAGACATCGCGCGATCCGCCGCGCGCGAAGCCGAGCGGGGCCTCATCTACCGCACCCTGCAGCACACGCGATGGAACCGCCGTGAGGCGGCCGAGATCCTCGGCATCAGCTACAAGGCGCTGCTCTACAAGATCAAAGAAGCGGAGCTCGACACAGCGTCCTGACATGGCCGTGCTGACATCCGACACATTCGAATTCGTACTCGCCAACGAGTTGAAGCGGGCGCTGCGCTCGCAGAACTTCGTGACCTTGGTGCTGCTCGAGCCGCGCGGCGAGCGCTCCGCCGAGGACCGCCGCAATATCGCCAGTCTCATCAACCCGGAGCTGCGCGAGACCGACCTGCTGGCGGTCGGCGACACCGCGGTGTCGATGGTGCTGCTCGACGCCGACATGCAGAACTCGATGCGCGTGATCGATCGCGTGCTGGTGCGGCTCGAGCACTACCAATTCGGGCAGCCGCTCGAGATCGAAGTCGGTGCGGCCTGCTGTCCCACCCACGGCGCCGACGTCGAGACCCTGCGTCGAGCGGCGGCGCAGGCACGAACCGCCGTCGCGCGGCGCACCCCGCGCGGCACCGCCCAGGCATAAACGGAAGGATGCGTCTTATGATTACGAAGCCGACCGCCACGTTCACCGCGCTCTCGCTCGCCGCCCTGCTGGGCACCGCCGCGGCGCAGACCGCGCAGACGCCGACGCCGATTGGCACGTCAGGCGCGACGGGCGCGGCGCCGACGACCCGCACCTCCCCGACGACGGCCGACTACCACCTGGTGACCGGCGACAAGCTGCGTATCGACGTCTACAAAGACCAGCAGCTCTCGCAATCGCTGCAGATCCGCCCCGACGGCAAGATCACGCTGCCGCTGGTCGGCGACGTCGCGGCCGCAGGGCACACCTCGCTCGAGTTACGGGACGCGATCGCCGCCTCCCTCAAGGAATACATCGCCAACCCGGTGGTGACCGTCATCGTGCTCGAGACGACGCCCCAGGTCGTCTACGTGCAGGGCGAGGTGACCAGGCCCGGCGTCTTCGCCCTTAACGGCCGTCTCTCCATCATCCAGGCGATCGCGCTGGCCGGCGGCTTCACTGACTTTGCCAACCGCAAGGACATCACCATCCTGCGCGGCACGGAGAAGCTGAAGTTCAACTACAAGGACGCGATCGACGACGACACCCGGCGCGAGCCGCTGGCGCTGCAGCCGGGCGATACCGTCATCGTCAAGTAGGCAGGACGCGATGCCGACCAACTGCCCTCTTCAGACGTTCGCCGCCGCCGCGCTGCTGGCGCTGGCGGCAGCCGCCCCGGCCGCGGCGCAACAGGAGCCGCTCGCGGAGCTGCCGTCCTGGCGCGTACCCGGCTGGTCGTTCACGCCGGGAGTGACGATCGGCGGGCAGTTTGACAGCAACGTCGCGATCGCGCAGGCCGAGCTGCCAGGCGGCAGCCCCGCGTCGGACACGCTTGCGACGCTGCAGCCCTCAGGTCAGCTCGAGTTCTACGACTCGCGAACCAGCTTCTCGACCGGATACGACGGCACCTTCCGGCACTACTTCGAGCTCACCGATCTCGACGGCACCGACCAGCGCGCCTATCTCGACCTGCGGCGGATGCTCAACCGGCGCGTGACGTTCGTGGCCAAAGAAAACTACATGCGCGTGCCGACGACCGACCTGCTGCCGTTGAACGGCGTGCCCTTCCAGCGCACCGGCTCCCGCTACAACGACGCCGCGGCCGGCATCGAGGCGCGTCTGACCCGCACGCTCGATTTCAGCGCCGGGTATGAAGGCACCTGGGTCGATTTCGTGCGCAAGGACACGCCGCTCACCGGCGGCACCGTCAACGGCATGCACGCCAGCCTGGCGAACCGGTTCAGCGGCCGGTCGTCCATCGGAGTCGAGGGCGGAGTTCGCGTCGCGCATCTCAGCGAAGGGACCGTCGGCTTCGAGACCGTGCCGGTGACCCTGCTGTTCGAGGACGTCGGCGCGCTCTACAACTATCGCCCTGGGCCGCAGACCGAGATCGAAGCGGCGCTGGGATTTTCCCATCTCGACGACCGTACCCGCGGCATCACCCGCAACGGTCCCTACGTCCGCGCAGGGATCACGCATCACGCCGAACGGGCCACGCTCGGGAGCTCGTACGAACGCAGCTACGTCCCGTCGCTGACCTTCGGCGGCACCAACCAGAGCGAAGAGCTGCGTGGCTACGTGCAGATGCCGCTGACCCGCAACCGCTTCTACGTGCAGGAGTCGGCGGCGTGGCGCCGCACCAATCCGTTCGTCGCCGGTGAACTGCCCCTCGATTCGCTCTGGTTCGACACGCTCGGCGGCTACGCGATCGGCCGATCGCTCCGCGTCGAGGGCTACTGGATTTTCACGCGTCAGGAGACCCGGCTCGCCGAGCACCTGACCACCGGCCTCATCACCCGTCACGTCATCGGCGCGCAGATCGTCATCTCTGAACCTATGAGGATTCGCTAATGGAGCAGCAGTCGTTTCATCCCCTCGACTACATGGCGGCGGTGAAGCGCCGCAAGTGGTGGTTCGTCGTGCCGCTGGCCGCCTGTGTGGCGCTCGGCGGCGCGATCCTGCTGGTGTGGCCGAAGACATATCTGTCGCGGGTCGCGCTCGGCGTGCAATCGCCCAGCGTCTCCGGCGATTTGCTACGCGGCGTCAGCTCGATGGATCCGGTCGACCGGCAGCGCGCCATCCAGCAACAGCTGCTCAGTCCGGAGGTGCTCGATCGCGTCATCGGCGAGGAGCAGATCGACCCGAAGCACAACCGCGAGCAGGTCGCCGCCCGGCTGCGTGACGACCTGGCGAAGAACATCGAGGTTCCCCCCACCATCGGGCTGAACGGCCGGCCGGATCCGACGCGCGGCATCGAGATGTTCTACCTCGGGGTCACCGACGCCTCGGCCGAGCGGGCGCAGCGGATCGCCAACCGCGTCGCCCAGGTGTTCGTCGACGAGAACCTCAAGGCGCAGAGGGCGCGCGCGGAGAACTCGGCCGACGTCCTGGCGCAGCAGGCCGGCGAATCGCAGGCGCGCCTCACCGACCTCGACAATCGGATGCGAACGAAGAAGCAGGGATTCATCGGCCGGCTGCCGGAGCAGATCCCGGCCAACGTCCAGATGGTCAACGGCGCGCGCCAGCAGTTCGAGTCGGTTTCGATCCAGATCCGCGCGCAGCAGGACGGGCTGACCCTGATCGACGGGCAGATCCAGGCGATGCAGCAGGGCGCCGGAGTCGAGGGGATGACCGCCTCCGCGCTCGCCGCGAGCCAGGCGGCGCAGAAGCACGTCGACGATCTGCAGGCGCAGCTCGCTTCCGACCGCGCGCTCGGCTATACCGACAAGCATCCTGACGTCACCCGCCTGCAGGAGGAGATCAAGGTCGCCAAGGCGGATGTCGCGGCCTCGAAGGTCGACCAGCCCTCCAACCGCGACGAGCTGCTGAAGTCCGACCCGCTCTATCGCCAGAAAGTGCAGGAGCGCGACATGGCGCGGATCCACCTGAAAGAGCTGCAGGACGCGGCGCGGAACGCGAGCGCCCAGATCAGCTCCTATCAGAGCCGGGTCGAGTCCGCGCCGATGGTCGAGCAGGAGCTGACCTCGCTGCAGCGTGACTACGATCTCGAGAAGGCCCGCTACGCTGATCTGAACACGCGGCTGCAGGCCGCCCGGCTTGCCGAAGACCTCGCGAAGAAGCAGGGAGGGGAGCGCTTCAGCATCCTCTACCCCGCCGACTATCCCAAACAGCCGATCGATCCGCAGCCGCTCAAGGTGATGGGCCTGGCGCTCGCGCTCGGTTTCGTGCTGGGCGCCGGCGCAGCGCTCGGACGCGAGTTCCTCGACCGCTCCGTCTACGACTCGCGCGCGCTGCAGAACGAATTCGAAGTACCGGTACTTGGCGAGATTCCGCGGATCACCGCCGCCTGAGGAGACGACTATGAGCCGCATACAGGAGATTCTCAAGAAAGCCGAGCGGGACGGCGCCGTCCACCGCACGCGCGCCCTCGGGGCCGACCTTCCCACGGCCGGCACGTCAGGAGCTGGCGCCGCCGCGCTGGCGATGCCGATGCACGCGATGTCCACCTCGGCGCCGGCGGTCGAACCCGTCGAGGCAACGCCGGTTGCGGTGCGCCTCGATCACCGCCTCGTCTCGGCCCTGGCGCCGCAGTCGCCCGCGGCCGAGCAGTACCGGTCGCTGCGGACGCGCATCAAGAACGCCGAGCACGGACGGACGCTGCGTTCGATCGTCGTCACCAGCCCCAATAAGGGGGACGGCAAGAGCCTCACCGCCGCCAACCTCGCGCTGGCGATGGCGCAGGACTTCCAGCAGCGAGTGCTGCTCGTCGACGGCGACCTGCGGCGGCCGGCCATCCATCACCTCTTCGGTATATCCGACTCGCCGGGCCTGGCCGATGTGCTGACCGGCGCAGCTTCGCTCGACGACGCCCTGGTTGCGGTGGCGGACCACCACCTGTCGGTGCTGCCCTCTGGGCCGACCTCGTCGCATCCGGCAGAGCTGCTTGGCTCGATCGCGATGCGGCGGACGCTGGATGCGCTTCGTACGCGTTACGACCGGATCATCATCGACATGCCGCCGGTGGCGCCGCTGGCCGACGTGTCGATCGCGCTGGGGATGGTCGACGGCTTGCTGATGATCGTTCGTGCCGGCGTGACGCCCAAGCCGGCCATCGAACGCGCCCTCGCCGGCCTCGATACCAACAAGGTGGTCGGCCTCGTGCTCAACGATGCCGGCGACGGCGCCTCGTCCTACCTCGGCGGCTATCACTACGTCGCCGGGTAGACGATCGCGGGGAGCGTAGATATGCAGCTGTTCAACCGATACGTCTCGACTCGCAGTTTGACGGTGTTCGCGGGCGAGCTGCTGCTCATCTTCGGATCGGTCGCGCTGGCGGCGCTCTTTCAGAACACGCCCGATCTGACGGCGAACCTCTGGAAGGTTGCGCTGGTGACGCTGATCTGCCAGCTCTGTCTTTACTACAACGATTTCTACGACCTGACGATCGTCCATTCCAACCGCGAGCTGATCGTGCGGCTCCTGCAGGCGGCCGGCGCCGCCTCGATCGTGCTCGCGGCCCTCTACTTCTTCCTGCCCGGTCTGATGATCGGCGACGGCATCTTCGTCTCGGCGCTGTTCGTCTTCCTGATCGCCATTCTGGGCTGGCGTCTGGCCTTCAACGGGGTGACCGGATCGCTGCGGCTCGACGAAGAGCGTGTGCTGTTCGTGGGCACCGGCGAGACCGCCCGCAAGGTGGCGCGGCAGATTCTCGATCAGCACGCTTTTGCTTACCGCGTAGTCGGCTTCATCGACGACGACGCCTCGCGGATCGGCGAACGCATCGTCAATCCGGCGATTATCGGGACGCCGGGCGACATCGATCGGCTCGTCGCCGAGCAGCACATCGATCGCATCGTGGTCGGTCTGTCGGATCGCCGCGGCAAGCTTCCGCTCGAGGAACTGCTGCGCGCCAAGATGGCCGGGGTGCGGGTCGAGGACGCGACCACCACCTACGAACGTGTCACCGGCAAGATCCTGCTCGACGACCTGCGCCCGTCGTGGCTGATTTTCTCGGACGGCTTCCGCGTCTCTCGCCTGACCCGTTTGATGAAGCGCAGCATCGACCTGACGCTCTCGCTCGGCATGGCCGTCCTGGCCCTGCCGCTGATGGCCGGCACCGCCCTGCTGGTGTGGCTCGACGATGGCCGACCGGTGTTCTACCGGCAGGAGCGCGTCGGCGAGAACGGCCGCCTCTTCGTGCTCTCGAAGTTCCGCTCGATGCGCAAGGACGCCGAACAGGGCGGCCAGCCGATCTGGGCTCGCGACGGCGACGACCGCGTCACGCGCGTCGGCGGCTTTCTCCGCAAGACCCGTCTCGACGAGCTGCCGCAGCTGTGGAACGTGATCCGCGGCGACATGAGCTTTGTCGGGCCCCGTCCTGAGCGGCCGTTCTTCGTCGCCCAGCTCTCGCAGGCCATTCCCTTCTACCAGCAGCGCCATGCGGTGAAGCCGGGCCTCACCGGCTGGGCCCAAGTGAAGTATCGCTACGGCGCATCGCTCGAAGATGCGATGGAAAAGCTGCGCTACGACCTCTACTACATCAAGCACCTGTCGATCATCTTCGACCTGACCATCGTCTTCGACACCGTCAAGGTGGTGCTCTTCCGGAAGGGTGCGGCGTGACCGGATCGGGCTGGAGCGAAGATCGCCCGCTGCAGACAATCGCCCGCAACGTGGCGACGCGCTATCTCTCGGTCGCGGCCGAGATGGCGACCGGGCTCGTGACGCTGCCCTTCAACCTCCATCATCTCGGCGCCGAGGCCTACGGGCTGTGGATGCTGACCGCCGGCGTCACCATCCACTTCTCGATCCTCGACCTCGGATACGGCGGCGCGATGGTCAAGTTCATCGCGCAATATCGCGCGTTCAAGGACGCGCGCGCCCTCAACGAAATCGCCAGCACGCTGTTCTTCCTGTTCGCCGCCTTTGGCGTGCTCGCCTATCTGGTCACGATCGGCCTCGCGTTCAACCTCGAGCACGTCTTCCGGATCAGCCACGCGCAAGCCGAAGTCGGCAAGTGGATTCTGTTGATCATCGGCGTCAACGTCGCGATCAACTTCCCGTTCTCGGTCTACGGCGGGGTGACGAGCGGATTCCAGCGCTACGACGTCAACAACATGGTCGCGATCCTCAGCAACGTGCTGGTGGCCGCCGTCAACGTCGCGGTCGTGCTGCTCGGCTACGGGCTGATCCCGCTCGTGGCGGCGACCTCGCTCGTGCGCTTCGTGACCTACTTCGCCTACCGGCGCAACGCCTACCGGGTCTACCCCGCGCTCGACATCCGACCGCGCCTGTTCCGCCGCAACCGGCTGCGCGAGGTGACCGGATTCAGCGTCTACTCGTCGGTCATCGACTGGGCCAACAAGCTCAACTACGAGCTCGACGAGCTGGTAATCGGCGTGTTCATGGGCGCGGCGCCGGTGGCGGCGTGGGCCGTTGCCGACCGTATCATTTCCGGCACGCAACGCCTGACCAACCAGGGAAACGCGGTGCTCTTCCCCGTCGTGGTCGATGCCGATGCGACACGGCAGGTCGGCCGTCTCCAGCAGGTGATGATCGAGGGCACGCGCCTGTCGCTGGCCACGGTGCTGCCGATCGCGGTCGTGTTGATCGTGCTCGCCCATCCGCTGGTCAACGCGTGGGTGGGCGTCAGGATGCTCGTGGCGGCGCCGGTGATCCAGATTCTCGCGGTGGCCGTGGCGCTGCGCGTCGGCAACGCGACGAGCACGACGGTGCTCAAGGGGGCGGGCGCGGTCCGCCGCGTCGCAGTCGTGAATATCATCACCGGCCTGGTCAACCTCGCGATGAGCGCCGCGCTCGTCCGGA
Organism: Vicinamibacterales bacterium; assembly: GCA_036496585.1. Taxonomy (NCBI): domain Bacteria; kingdom Pseudomonadati; phylum Acidobacteriota; class Vicinamibacteria; order Vicinamibacterales; species Vicinamibacterales bacterium. The sequence continues at coordinate 43,736 of DASXLB010000021.1, read as the reverse complement.
GACTCGGCCTGGTCGGCGTCGCGTTCGGGACCGTGATCCCGGTGGCGGCGGCCTCGATCTTCGTGCTGTTTCCCGACGCGTGCCGCCGCGTCGATCTGCCGGTCCTGGAAGCCGTGCGGCGGTCGGTCTGGCCCGCCGCGTGGCCGGCCGTCGTCACCGGCCTGGCGCTGGAAGCGCTGCAGCCCTACCTGACGGGCGGACTGCTCGGGATCGCGGTCGGCAGCGCCTTCAGCGCCGTGCTCTACGTCGCCTTGTTCGTGATCGCAGTCGGCCGGCGCGATCGCGAGCAGTACACCGCCCGGCTACGGGAGCTCGTCGGCCGGAAGCGCACGCTCGTGCCGGCTGCCTGATCTATATGCGTGGAATCATTCTCGCCGCCGGCCGAGGTTCGCGACTGAATGGAACAGCAGGCGACAAGCCCAAGTGCCTGGTACGCGCCGGCGGCCTGACACTCGTCGAGCGTCAGGTCCGCGCGCTCCGGCGCGCCGGTATCGACGACATCGTGGTCGTGGTCGGCTGCCAGGCCGATCGTGTACGGCAGAGCTTGGGGCCAGGCGTCCGGTATGTCGAAAATTTCCGGTTCTTGGAAACCAACAGTCTCTATTCATTGTGGACGGCACGAGCTCTGCTCTACGAGGGATTCGTGGTGCTGAATTGTGACGTGCTCTTCCATCCTTCGCTGCTGGATGCGTTGCTGGCTACCCACAATGACGCCGCGTTGCTCATTGAGTATCGCGATCGGCTCTCCGAAACGCCGTACGGCGACGAAGAGATGAAGGTCACGGTTCGCGACGGGCTCGTCGTCGACATGTCCAAGACGATGGATCCGGCCGACGCCGACGGCGAGAACCTGGGCATCGTGAAGTTCGGTCCGGCGACCGCGCCGGCGCTGGTCGGCGTGCTCGACCAGATCGTCGCCGACGGCGGCCTCCGCGACTGGGCGCCGAAGGCGTTCCGTGAGTTCGCCCAGCACTGGCCCCTGCAGGCCGTCGCCGCCAACGGCTATCCCTGGATCGAGATCGACTTCCCGGAAGACTTCCAGCGGGCGGTTCGAGAGGTGCTGCCGGCGATCGAGTCAGCGCGCGCGCAGGAGGACGTGGCGTAGTGTTGTCGCGCCTCTCCGCTCCATCCGTGCCGCGTCTCGAGCCACGCCCCAGCCGGACACCGCGAATCGTCGCGGTCGGTGGGGGCACCGGGCTGCCCAACGTCCTGCGCGGCCTCCGGCCGCTGCTCTATCCCAACGGCGTCACGGAGGCGAACCGCGACCGTCTCGTCGCCGTTGTCGCGACGTCTGACGATGGCGGCAGCTCCGGACGGCTGCGCGAGCAGTTCAACATCCTGCCGCCGGGCGATATCCGCAACTGTCTCGCGGCGCTGGCCGACGACGAATCGCAGATGGCGGAAATGTTCCAGTACCGCTTCGCCAGCGGCGACGGCCTCACGGGGCATGCCGTCGGCAACCTGATGCTGGCCGCGCTGGCCGACGTGACGCACGATTTTGCGCTCGCCGTCGAGACGGCGTCGCGGATGTTGGGGGCGTGTGGCGTCGTGCTGCCCGCGACCTCGGAGCTCGTGACGCTGGTCGCCGAGTTCAGCGACGGGCGGGTGTTGAGCGGCGAGACCTCGATCGCACGGGCCGGCGGCACGATCGCGCGCCTCGGTCTCCTGCCGCAGCAGCCGCTCCCGTCGGCGAGGGTCGTCGACGCCATCGCGCGGGCCGACGCCGTCGTCGTCGGGCCCGGCAGCCTGTATACGAGCATCCTGCCGCCGCTGCTGGTGCCGCAGGTGGCCGACGCGATCTGCGCCTCGCGGGGCGTGCGGATTCTGGTCGCCAATCTGATGACCGAGGCGGGCGAAACGGACAACTTCAGCGTGCTCGATCACCTGTTGACGCTCGAGCGGCACCTCGGACGACAGCTGTTCGACTGCGTGATCTACAACACCTCGCCGGTCCCCGAGCCGCTGGCGACGCGTTACCAGGACCGCCGCGCGGCGCCGATCGTGACTGGCGCCTTCGAGTTGAGCGCGCTGGATCGGTTCGGCGTGCGAGCGATCGGCGTGCCGCTGGCGTCGGAGCACCCGCAGGGGAAGATTCGCCACAACCCGGACAGGGTCGCGGCGACGGTGACGGCGCTTGCGGCCGGCAAGCTCGGCGCGTGGCGCCCGCGCGCCGAGGTCGGAGGACTCTAAGCAATGTACGAACGGTTCTATCAGCTGCGCGAACGGCCGTTCGCGCTCAGTCCCGACCCGGAGTACCTCTACCCGAGCCGCGTCCACCAGGAGGCGCTCGACTACCTGCGCTACGGACTCGAGAGCCAGGCCGGGTTCATGGTGATTACCGGCGAGATCGGCTCCGGCAAGACCACGCTGCTGCAGACACTGCTGCGCAACGTGGATCCCGGCACCACGGTGGCCCGCATCGTCAACACGATGCTCGAGCCGCGCGAGCTGCTCGAGACGATCATGATCGACTTCGGCCTCGACCCGGCCGGGCGGAGCAAACCGCTGCTGCTGCGCGATCTGTCGCAGTATCTCGTCGACCAGCGGCTCGCCGGCCGCAACGTGCTGGTGGTGATCGACGAAGCGCAGAATCTCAGCCTCGCGGCGCTCGAGGAGCTGCGGATGCTCTCCAACCTCGAGACCGAGAAGTCGAAGCTGCTGCAGATCGTGCTCGTCGGCCAGCCGAACCTGCGCGACAAACTGGCCGCGCCGGAGCTGGAACAGCTGCGGCAGCGGATTACGGTCAGCTATCACCTGCCGCCGCTCGATCCGGAAGAGACGTGGCGCTACGTGAACCACCGGCTCCACCGCGCCGCGCTGGGGCCGCCGCTGCAGTTCCCGCGCGACGCCACCGACCTGGTGCACGCGCGGAGCCGCGGCGTGCCGAGGATCATCAACGTGATCTGCGACGCGGCGCTGGTGTTCGGCTACGCGGAGGAGCGGCGGACCTTCGACGTCCCCACCATCCGTGACGTGCTCGTCGAACTGGAAGCGACTGGCGTCCTGCCCTCGCCCGCGGCCGCACCGACGCCGCTGGCGCCGGCGACAGCGGCGCTGGCGCCGGTGGCTGCGACAGCCGCGCCGACGCCGATGACTGCGACAGCCGCGCTGACGCCGGCGACTGCGACAGCGGCGCTGGCGCCGGCGAATGCGACCCAGGCGCTGGCGCCGGTGACTGCGACAGCTGCCCTGGCGCCGGTGGCTGCCAGCGCGCCGATGGTGGCTGGTCCCGTGGCGCGCGCCGCGGCGGCCGAGTCTCGAGCGGTCGGTGAAGCGGTGGCGGCGCGTGCCGTCGCGCTCGACGAGCGCGAGCGGCTGCTGCGCCAGCGCGAACACGAACTCGCCGAACAGCGGCGTGTGCTTGCCGAAGAATATCGTCTGATGCGTGCCCGCACCTCCTTCCCCTCACCGGAGCATCCGTCCACGGCGGCCGCGCCAGCGCGCTTTGACCTGGCGCCGCGCCAGGGCGTCTGGCGGCGGCTGAAACGGATTATGCTGGGGGTTTCACCTTCCTAGGAGTTTGTTGATGGCTGCGTCAGTGGAAATGCTTCGTGACAGGATCCGTTCGCGCCGTGCGCGCACCGGTGTCGTTGGACTCGGCTACGTCGGACTGCCGCTGGCGGTCGAGCTCGCCAAGGCGGGGTTCCATGCCACGGGCATCGATCTCGACGATCGCAAGGTGCAGGCGGTCAACGACGGCCGGTCGTACATTCCCGACGTCTCCACAGCCGACGTGCAGGCGCTGCACGCCAAGGGGCTGCTCGACGCGACCACCGACTTCTCGGTCGTCAGGGACCTCGACACGATCAACATCTGCGTGCCGACGCCACTGCGCAAGACGAAGGACCCGGACATGTCCTACATCGTCTCGGCGGTCGAAGGCATCGCCAAGCACCTCCATCCGGGCATGCTCATCGTGCTCGAATCGACCACCTATCCCGGCACCACCGACGAAGTCGTGCAGCCGATGCTCGAGGCGACCGGTCTGAAGGCGGGGGTCGACTTCTTCCTGGCGTTCTCCCCCGAGCGCGTCGATCCCGGCAACCCGACGTTCCAGACGCACAACGTGCCGAAGGTGGTTGGCGGCTTCACGCCCAACTGCTCGATGTTGGCCGCGGAGCTCTACGGAACAGCGATTCAGACGATCGTGCCGGTCAGCTCCACTCGCGTCGCCGAGATGGTCAAGTTGCTCGAGAACACGTTCCGGGCGGTCAACATCGGCCTGGTCAACGAGCTGGCGCTGATGTGCGATCGCATGAACATCGACGTCTGGGAAGTCGTCGACGCGGCGAGGACCAAGCCGTTCGGGTTCATGGCGTTCTATCCCGGGCCGGGCCTCGGGGGCCACTGCATTCCGATCGACCCGTTCTATCTGTCGTGGAAGGCCAAGCAAACCGGCTTCGATCCGCGATTCATCGAACTCGCCGGCCACATCAACGGCGGCATGCCTCACTACGTCGTCGACAAGGTGGCAGAGGCCTTGAATACACGACGCAAAGCAGTGAACGGCTCGAACGTACTCGTGGCGGGTGTCGCCTACAAGCGCGACATCGACGACATGCGCGAATCGCCCGCGATGGACGTCCTCGGGCTGCTGTTCGCTCGCGGCGCAAAGGTGTCCTACGCCGACCCGTATGTTCCGGTGGTGCACGGCCGCGAGTGGCCGGGCGGCCACGATATCACCGCCGTCGACCTGGTCCGGGGACAAATCCGGCAGTACGACTGCGTCGTGATCGTCACTGATCACAAGGTGTTCGACTATCAGGCGCTCGTCGACGAAGCCGATCTGATCGTCGACACGCGCAACGCCATCAAGACGCGGCATTCACATGTCTTCCGGCTTGGCTCGCCCCAGGCCGCACACGCTCCGGAGGGGAAGGTCGTCGCCTGACGTACGGCGCGCCGCCGATGTTCCATGCTCGTGGTGTTCTGGATTTCGGCGGCCCTCGTGGCCTACGTCTATGCCGGCTACCCGGTCCTGCTCGCGCTCTGGGCGCGTGTCGCGGAACGGCGCCCACGCCGGGCGCCGTTCGCCGACGGCAACTGGCCGGCGATTTCGGTCGTCATCGCAGCTCGTAACGAAGCGCCACGGCTTGCCGCGCGCGTCGAGAATCTGATCGCGCAGCGCTATCCCGGCCCGATCCAGATCATCGTCGTCTCGGACGGATCCACGGACGATCCGGCCGCGGCGCTGCGCCGATTCGGTCCGGCGGTAACCCTGATCGAGCTGCCCTCCGGGGGAAAGCCTGCCGCGCTCAACGCCGGCGTGGGGAAGGCAGCCGGCGAGGTCCTGGTCTTTGCCGACGCGCGGCAGCGGTTTGCGCCGGGCGCCCTGACGGCGCTCGTCGAGAACTTCTCGGATCCGGGCGTCGGCGGCGCGACCGGCGAGCTGGTCCTCGACTGCGAGCTGGAGACGCCCGACACCGAGGCGGGCGAGGGCGTCGGCCTCTACTGGAGATACGAGAAGTGGCTGCGCCGGAATGAGAGCCGGGTGTGGTCCACCCTCGGTGCGACCGGTGCGATCTACGCCCTGCGCCGCGCCTGCTGGAGTCCCCTGCCGGAGACGACGCTGCTCGACGACGTGCTGGCGCCGATGCGCGCGGTTCTCAACGGCTGCCGCATCGTCTTCGACGATCGGGCGGTGGCGTACGATCGCGCCTCGACCGACACCGCCGACGAAGCGCGCCGCAAGAAGCGCACCCTGGCAGGCAACTACCAGATTCTCGCCCAGGAGCCGCGGCTGCTTCTGCCCTTCGCCAATCCGGTGTGGCTGCAGTACGTGTCGCACAAGGTCGGCCGGCTGATCGTTCCATGGGCGCTGCTCGCCCTGCTTGGCGCCAGCCTGGGCCTGGCGCACGGGAACCTGCCGTTCACGGCAGCGCTCGGCGTGCAGATGCTGGTGTACGGACTGGCGATCTCGGGCGGAATGCTCCATGCGCGCGAGCGGTTCAGCCGGGTGGCGCTCACCTTCGTGATGCTGAACCTGTCGGCGATCGCCGGGCTGGCCGCGCTCAGGCGCGGCCGCGAGGTCTGGCGGTGACCACCGTCAGCGTCATCATGCCGGCCTTCAACGTCGAGCCGTTCGTCGGCGCGGCGCTCGGCTCGGCGCTGTCGCAGACGTTCGACGACTTCGAAGTGATCGTCGTGGACGATGGCTCCGATGACGGCACCGCGGCGGCCGTGACGTCTGTCGCCGGCTCCGACCGACGGGTAAGGCTGGTCCGCCAGGCGAACCGCGGACTCGCGGGGGCGCGCAACACCGCCATGCGTGCGGCGCGAGGCGAGTACTTCGCGCTGCTGGACAGCGACGACCTCTGGGAGCCGGACTTCCTGGCCGCGCAGATGGACGTGCTGCGATCGGATCCCGGTGTGGCGATCGTCACCGGCAATGCCTGGTATCTCGGCGGCGTCAGTGACGGTCAGCCGGCGCGCCCGTGCCCCGACAGCCGTCCGGAACCGAACCTGGCGTCGATCATCGCCGACGAATGGTCGATCTTCATCATGTCGGTGATGCGCCGGGACGTCTACGCGGCGATCGGCGCGTTCGACGAGTCGATGCGCAGCAACGAGGACTACGACTTCTGGCTGCGCGCCGCGCTCGCCGGCTTCCGCTTCGTCCGCAACGATCGGCCGCTCGGCCGCTACCGAGTGCGGCCCGAGAGCTTGTCGGCCGACCACGCGCGCATGCTGCGCGGCATCCTCACCGTGTATAGGAAGCTGCGCGCCGCGCTGGCGGGACGCCCCTACGAGCTGGCGGTCCTCGAGGCGCAGACCACGCGCTTCGAAGCCGAGCTGCTGGCCGCCGAGGCCGGCATGGCGCTCGATGCGTCAGACTTCGAGGCGGCGCGGGCACATCTGTCCGCCCTGCACGCGCGGCGCGGAGGCGCCGCTCTCGCGATCGCACGTGTCCTCGCGCGATGGTCGCCCCGCGTGCTGAAGCAGATGCGAAAGCTGAAGGGCGTCAGCAGGAAACCGGTGAGCTAGCGCGCGCCTCGCAAGGGCGCGGCGGTGCTCTTCGGGTCAGCCGCGCTGTCGGCCGCAAGTTCGGCTCCGACGTGCGCGATGGCGCCTCCGAGCGGTGCCGTCACACCAGCCAGCAGGAGCTCATAGGTCGCACCGTCACCGCTGACATCTACGCTTTCGAATCCCAGTCGGGGATAGAGATCCGCAACCAGCCCGTTCTTCTCGGTTCGGATATACCGGCCGCGGAGGCGTGACACGCCCGCGGCTTTGGCGGCGTCGATGACACGATCCAGCATGAACCGTTCGACGTCGCGGCGCAGCACCCGACAGCTCATCAGCCACGTGTCGATCTCCCAGCAGCCCGACTCGCCCGGCGTCGCGAAAATCGCGCCGATAGTGCCGTAGTCGCCGAACCGGTCCGCCAGAGTGACCACACCCGTCCACCCTGCCGCGGCGATCTGCCGCACCTCGGCGTGCGTGCGGCGTCGGGTTGTCAGATTGAACTGGTTCGTCTTGTTGGTGAGCTGGGTGACCCTGTCGATGTTGGCGTCGTGGACCGGTTCGCACGAGGCGCGCATGTGCAGACCCGCCAGGAACTCCTCCATGCTGCCGGCGGCGCCACGCTCTTCCTGCCGCGCCTGTTCGGCGCGGTACGATTCACTACGCCGGCGATCCTCGGCAGACCACGCCAGCACGGGAAAGTAGCGGCCGGCGTCGAGCGCCGTCACGTATCCGAACACCGACGCGCCCAGCTCGGGGACCGCGACCTCCGGAAGCTGCTCGCGCACCCAGGCGCGCTCGAACGGGTTGTCGTCGAGGAATACCAGACTGTCGAGGCCGACGCCGATCTCGGAGGCGATACGACGCAGGTTGGTGGCCTTGTCCTCCCAGTTCGCCAGGAATACGGTGAAGTCGTCGATGCCGAGGATCATGCCGCGCTTCTCGAGGAACGGCGCCCGGGCATCCGCGGCGTCGTTCTTCGAGCACACCGCGAGGACGATGCCGCGGTCTTTCAGCTCACGCAGGTATCTCTGCAGGTCCGCGTAAGCATCCCCTTCGGCCGAGCCCGGTCCAATCCGGATGCCCGCCAGACCATCCTCGCCGACGATCCCCTTCCAGAGCGTGTTGTCGAGATCGCAGACCACGACCTTCCGCGAGAGTCCGAGGGCACCCCGGACATGGGCCATCTGCTCCTCGGCAAGCTCCGGCAGCGCTTCCGCTGACGGATGCTGGCGCGCCAGGTACCACAACCGCGGATTGGACCAGCGTTCAGCACCCACTCGCCGCGCGACCAGACCCGTGTCGAGCATCGACACGCCGGCCGGCGCGGCCTCGGCGAGCGCGAGATTGACGCGCTGGATAAGGCGCGCCCGTCCTCCCGCCAGGTGCGTCGAGAGCAGGCCGGCACTGTCGGCCGACGGCAGGTCGAAGAGATGCTGCACGACATGGCAGTCGAACGCGCCGTGGAGACGGGACCAGAGAGCCCGGTATTCGTCCACGACCGCCGGCACGGCTGCGGCGGCAGAATCGTCTGCCGCGATCGCCGCGAGGTTGAGGTCGCGCCAGTGGGGTGCGATCACCACGATGGTCGGCCTGAAAGCCGCCAGTCCTTCAGCGGGTTCAAGAATCTCCTGCCGGAACGCGCCGAACGCCCCCTCGTGGAATTCGGCCGAGATCCGGTCGCGCACGCAGAGCGCGCGCAGGATCGGGATCAGCAGGCCCGTGGTCGTGCTGCCGAGCACGGCGATACGCGCCTGCCGCACAGCACGCGGTTGGTGGGCCGTCACCTCGCGGACGATGGCCTGGGTTCGCGCGAAAAAGGTGTACGACGGGTGGGTGTCGAGGGCCCGCCGCAGCTGACAGGCCGCGCCGCCCCAATCCCCCACCGCTGCCTGCGATCGGGCGTATTCGGCCGCCAGGAACGGATCCGCGTCTGTGGCGCGCTGGAAGAATTCGCTCCAGTGGCGAACCGCTCGATCGTGCTGTCCGGTGAGCGCGGCGCACGTGGCGCGCAGATAGCTGACCGTTGCTGACGCCGGCAGGCCGGTCAGCCACGCGTCGACCGCCGCCTGCGGCGGGCCGTCAGCGGCGGTGACCTGTTCGAGCACCGCGTCGGCGAGCCGCCGCGCGAACGGCGGATCGATCGCCGCGCAGATGTCGCGCGCCGCCTCGAGACGCTCGGCGTGAGCGAGCGGCGCGAGCCGCGCCGCGATTTCGGCGGCATCCGGCCTGCGGGCCGCCGCGCTCATGCGCGCGCCTCCGCCAACGGGGCTTCACGGTCCTCGCCCGCCTCTGCGTCGATCAGATCGGGTCGCTGCTCCGCCCACCCCAGCATCGCGCTACGCGGCCAGATCACCAGCGCCTCGGTCGGAATGAACGTGCCGTTGTCATACGCCCGCTGTCGCTCAGGGCTCCGGTGGAGCACGCCGCACGTCGGATCGGCCGGACCCAGCGGAAACACATGACCGCCGTTCTGCAGAAACACCTCATTCACCCATCGCAGGTGCGGGCTGACGGCGAACGTATCGGGGGAGTGGAACCACGAGGCAGTCATGAACCCTCGGATCGACGGCTGCCGCGTCATCGACCGCGCCATCCGGTGATACGAACGCAGCGATTCGCGTTCGAGCAGCATGCCTTGATTCGGGCGGTGCGGATCGAGATGGCTGACGAACATGGGCGCGAAGCCACCGAGCTCGAGCCCGATGACCTTCAGCAGCTTCGGCAACCTCGCGCGGGCCACGCTGAGAAGCCGCGATCGCGGCACGCCCGACATCACCCAGTCGAGTTGGCCCGCCGGGAAGCGCGTCAGCGAGGCAATGCGGCACATCGCCACGAACGACGCGTCGCCGACCTGCACCGATTGCGGCGATCCCGCCGCGTACGAGCTGAACTTCTTGTAGAAGAGCTGTCGGACTCGCGCGTCGACCGGAAGCTGCGCGACCCGGTCGACCGATCTGAGCGCGGTCGCCACGACCAGGAAGCGCTCGAACATTCCGTCGCCCACCGGCAATCCCTGCCGCGCCAGCTGCTCGCGCAGCTCGCACAGCTGCGGAAGCGCCCGCGCGAATTCCTCGACGCGGGGGACGAGCGCGAGCGCGCGGCCGATTGGCAGCGATCCGCTCTGCGCCGCGTCGAGCAGCGGCCGCAGCTCACGGTCCTCCTTCAGCGCGAGGCGGCAGGCGTTGCGGGCGCTCTCAGGCGTCGGTACTTCAGACATACGTGTAACCGCGGGGACGCGCCATCAACGAGGAGGCCCCCGAGATCCAACCCTCGAACTCGAGCGCCGTCTGGCTCGCTGAGTCGACGAACCGCGGCAGCAGCAGCGGGTTCGAGCGAGGGGTTGCCAGCCCAGGGTCGCAGGTGGTGGCCGAACAGACGCGCGATTCCGCCAGCCAGCCGACGTAGGGCGGTCGGTAGATGCCCATCGGATAGCAGAAATGCACCGGCACCGCCGCAGCCGACGAGGTCAAACGGCTGATGACGTCCCGGTTCACCGCGATTTCCTCGACGAACGCGTCCTTGATGACCGGAGATGCGTGGGTGTGCGTGTGCAGCTGGAAATCGACGCCGAGCTGCGCCATGTGCCGCACTTCGTCGGGGTTCATCAGGTGCAGCAGCCGGCGCTCGCGGAGGCCCTGCCAGTCGACGCCGACGAGGCCGGCAAGGCGCTCCAGCAGCCTGTTCATCTGTTCGGGTGTCAGCTGGCGGCGCTCGGCGAAGCCGACAATCGCATCGACGCCGGTGGCCCGCCCCTCGGCCGTCCGCAGATCCAGCGACAGCGGCCGATCGATCAGATCCGTCGTGTCGATCGTGCGGCCGCGCCCTTTCCACAGGAAGTAGGACACCGTCGGCGGAAACACCGGGCCATCGTGCTCGCAGCGCAGCGTGGTCAGGTAAACGGTCGCCGGCATGTTGAAGCGCCGGAGCACCGGGTAGGCGCCAGCCATGAAGTCGTAGAAGCCGTCGTCGAACGTGATCGCGACGCTGCGCTCGGGCAGGGTGCTGGAGTACAACCGCTCGACTGCCTGCCCGAGCGGCAGCACGTTGCAGCGCGCCCGCTGCAGCGCGGCGAGCCGTTCCTCGAGCACGTCGACCGGCATGTAGAGGTCCGGGTTCCATTCGTGCTCGTCGTAGCGGGCGATCCCGTGGTAGCCGACGATCAGCAGGCGCTGATGGCGCCAATGGCTGTTCAGCAGCCGCTGCTCGAGACCCGACCAGCGCAGCGCTCGCAGTGCCTGTCGCTTGACGCGTCGCAGCATGCCCGTTACGAGCCCGCCAGGACGCCGTGACGATCCAGGATGGCGACCAGCTCGCCGATCGAGCGGTACTCGAGGAGCTCGTCTTCCGCCTCGAGGCCGAACTCGCTGAACAGAATCGTCAAGATGGTCACGTCCATCAGCGACGACCACCCGGGAACGCTTTCGCGTGTGTCGGTGAGTTGGAGTTGTCCCGGCGGGACGCCCAGTGTGTCTTCGAGCGTCCGCATCAACTGCGTGCGCGTCATGGAAGTTGCGAAACCCTGCCCGTGTGTTGGTTCGATGCCCATATAGATGCTGCTCAGCCGCCGCCGCAGTCACCGCAAAGGGCGTTCCAACTTCGACAGCAAGACGTTTGGATAATGGTCGAAGTTGGAACGAGGTTTGCGCTTGAGGCGGTACGTCGTGAAATGGTTTTCAGCATTCTGCGAAGGTGCCGGTCGTGATGAGTAGGAAACTGCTCACATCAGGCGAATGGATGCCCAATGAGTGAAGAGCGGCTCGCATTCGGAGCCGGCTTGCGAGTCGGCTCGAGTGTCACGCGCGGCGAATGGTCGGAGCCGGCGGCGGCCGTGCCAACGGTCCAGGCGGCCCCGGGCGACGAACGGGCGTTCACCCTTCTCCTCTTGTTCACCGCGGTCCTGTTCCTGAGGCCGCAGGACATCCTGCCTCCGCTCGAGCTCCTCCATTTGGCCGAGCTCACCGCCGTCTGCGGACTTGTCGCGCTCGTCGTCGGTCGGCTGGCGCGCCGCCAGCCGATCACCCGGATGACCCCTGAGTTCGCGGCAGTCTTGGCGTTCGGCGCCGTGATCCTCGCCACCGCGCCATTCTCGCTCTGGACTGGCGGGTCGATCGCCGTCTTCACCGATCTCTACGCCAAAGTCATCCTCATTTATCTGCTCGCCGTCAACGCGATTGCGTCACCGAAGCGGCTCGAGCGCCTCACCTGGGTGCTCATCCTCGTAGTCGGCTACGTCGGGTTCCGCGCGATGCTCGACTACGTCCGGGGAGTCAATCTCGTCGGCAACGGGACGCGCGTGCAGGGATCGGTGGGCGGGATCATGCAGAACCCGAACGACCTGGCGCTCAACATGGTCGCGTTCGTGCCGCTGGCGGTGCTGTTCGCGTCGGAAGGCCGGACGCTGGCGCGCCGCCTGATCGGCGGCGTCTGCGCGCTGGGGATGGTCGGCGCGATTGTCGCGTCCGGCTCCCGCGGCGGCTCCCTCGGACTGGCGGCGATGCTGGTGGTCCTCGGCATCTTTCAGCTGCGGCGACGTCCCGGCGTGGTGATCGCCGCGGTGCTGGCGCTGATGTGCGCGCTGCCGGTGCTGCCGGCCGGCTACTGGCGCCGGATCGCGAGCATCACCGATCACAGCAAAGACGACTTCGGCTCGGCCGAGGCCCGCGAAACGCTGATGCACGAATCGCTGCAGGCGTATCTCGAGAATCCGGTGGTCGGCGTCGGCGCCGGCGAGTTCAAGGACTGGAACAACGACAAGCGCGAACAGGCCTGGCACGAGAGCCACAACGTCTGGCTGCAGGTCGGCGCCGAGCTCGGATCCGTGGGGCTGGCGGTGTTCCTCTTCATGGTGGCACGCGCCTTCGTCGCGGTGTACCAGACGCGGCGTCTGCTGCGAGGCCGCGGGCAGCGGGGAGCCGCCCCACCGCAGATGAGGCCGGAAGACGTTGCCTGGATCGACGAGCACTCCGCCGCCATGGCGGCGTCACTCACCGGATGGCTGGTCTGCGCATTTTTTGCGTCGGTCGCCTACAACTGGACGTTCTACTACCTGCTGGCGCTCGCGGCGACGCCGCGCGACATGCTGCGGGCCGCGATGCCGGTGCCGGCGCGTGCCCGTCGCGCCACGCGGCCGGCCCGGCTGACGCTCGCCCGCGGCCGGGAGGCACAGGCGTGAGCCGATCGATGGTCGGCGGGCTGCGCCGGCTGGATCGCGCGATCGGACGCCGCTCGGGACGACGCCGCATCCTGATCGACGCGCGGACGCCCGTCAACTTCACGATGGTGGCGCCGATCTATCGCGCGATGAGCGCCGATCCGCGCCTCGCGTTCTCGTTCACGGCCAGCGAGGACCCGCATCTGCTCGCGGACATCTATCACGAGGCGCCAGGGGTGACGCTCGTCCCGACCGGCCGCGCCCGGTTCATGCGCTTCGACGCCTACGTCGCGTCGGATTTCATGTGGCAGTCGCTGCCGCGCGGCACCTGCCGCATCATGACCTTCCACGGCGTCGGCGGCAAGTACGGATTCGACGCCCTGACCGAGTCGATGCGCATGTGGGATCGGATCTTCTTCGCCAACCACCGCCGCCTGCGCAATTTCATCGCGTCCGGCGCGATCGACGCCGACAGCCCGGCCGTCCGCATGGTCGGCCTGCCGAAGACCGACGCACTTGTCGACGGGACGTGGACACGCGAAGGAGTGCTGGCGACGCTCGGCCTCGAGCCGGCGCTGCCGACGATCCTCTACGCCCCCACCTGGTCGCCGGCCTCGTCGCTCAACGCGATGGGGCTCGACCTGATCCAGCGGATCGTGACGGCCTGGTCCGGCTCGGTCAACCTGATCGTCAAACTGCACGACCGGTCGCGCGATCTGCGGACCCGCTATTCGGGAGGCGTCGACTGGGCGGCGGCCATCGCGCCGCTCCTGCGCGGCCGCACCGGCGTCGTCGCGCCCGGGCACGACATCACGCCCTATCTGGTCGCCGCCGACGTGATGGTCACCGACCACAGCTCGGCGGGATTCGAGTTCCTGCTGCGCGACCGGCCGATCGTCCGCATCGATCGCCCGGAGCTCATCGCATCAGCCAACATTCATCCCGACTACGTGGCGCTCCTCGCGTCGGTGTCGGAATCGGTCTCCTCGTCGAGCGCCGTTGTCGCGGCGCTCGAACGGGCGCTTTCGACGCCTGACGATCTCCGAGAGGTGCGCCGTACGGTGGCGGAGGACCTTTTCTACCGGCCCGGCGGCGCGACCGCCCGCGCCGTGCGCCAGCTCTACGAAGCGATCGAGCTCGACCCGATGCTCGCCGCGGTCGCCCAGGAGGCCGCGTGCCGGTCGTAACGGTGATCATGCCGGCTTATAACGTCGAGCCGTACGTCGGCGAGGCGATCCGTTCGGCGCTCTCGCAGAGCGCCGGCGACCTCGAAGTCGTCGTCGTCGACGATGGCTCGACCGACGGGACGGCGGCCGTCGTCGGACGGCTCGCGGCAGAGGATCCGCGCGTGCGCCTCCTGCGTCAGGGCAACCGCGGGCTCGCCGGCGCACGCAACACCGCGCTGCGCACCGGACGCGGTGAGTACTTTGCGCTGCTCGACAGCGACGACCTCTGGCAGCCCGGCTTTCTCGCCGCGCAGCTGGCGATCCTCCAGGCACGGCCCGACGTCGACATCGTCACCGGCAACGGCTGGATGATGGGCGGCGTCCGAGATGGCGAACTGGCGCGGCCATTCCCGGATTCACGGCCGGATCCCGACCTGATGTCGATTCTCGGCGACGAGCGCGCCGTCTTCATCATGACCGTGTTCCGGCGGCGGGTCTACGAGACCGTCGGCTGTTTCGACGAGTCGCTGCGCACCAACGAGGATTACGATTTCTGGCTGCGCGCCGCGGTCTCGGGCTGCCGCTTCGCCCGTAACGACGTTCCCCTCGGCCGCTACCGCATTCGCGAAGACAGCCTCTCGGCCAGCGAAATGCGCATGTTACGCGGCATCCGGCTGGTCTTCATGAAGACCCGTCCGACGATCGCCGACCGGCCGCGCGAGCTGGCCGTCCTCGATGCACAGATGGAGCGCTTCCACACCGAATGGCTCGCCGCCGAGGCGCGGGTCGCGCTCGAAAGCCGCGACTTCCGCGCCGCGCGCGAACACCTGGACCGGCTGCACGCCCGGCGCGGCGGCACCGCGATCGTCTTCGCCCGCATTCTGGCACGGGTCGCGCCGCGGACACTGGCTCGCGTCTACGGTATGCGCCGCGCCCGTGTCGCCTCGGTCTCCAGTCCGCAGCTGCCGTGAGCGCCATGACCTTCTCAGTGGTCATCGCGACCTACAACCGTGCCGCCGAACTGCGGGCCACGCTCGAGAGCCTGGCCGCGCTTCGCCCTCAGCGGACCTGGGAGGTGATCGTCGTCGACAACAATTCGACCGACGAGACGCGCGCGATCGTCGAGCATGCCGCTTCGACGTTTCCGGCTCCCCTGCGTTACGTGTTCGAACGCGAGCAGGGCCGCAGTCCGGCGCTCAACGCCGGAATCCGTCTCTCGCGGGGCGACATTGTCGTGACCACCGACGACGATGTCAGAGTCGAACGTGACTGGCTGGATCAGGCGGCCGCCGGGCTCGAGCGGCTTCGCTGTGATTTCGTCGGCGGTCGCGTGCTGCCGATCTGGGGGGCCGCGCCGCCGCCCTGGCTGTCCAGCCGCGGCGGCAAGCAGTGGGCGGTGATTGCGCTGCTCGACTACGGGCCGCGGCCGATCGAGTTCGGCGCGCGGGCGCCGCTCGGCGTCAACATGGCGTTCCGTCGGGATGCCTTCGATCGCGCCGGCTTCCTCGATCCGCACACCGGGCGCAAGGCCGGCACGCTGCTCGGCCAGGAAGTGCGCGAGTGGTGCATCCGAGCGCGCGCCGCCGGCCTGCGCGGCTTCTACGCGCCCGACCTGGTCGTCCGGCACGTCATTCCGGCCTCGCGACTGAAGAAGGCCTACTTTCGCCGCTGGTTCTACTGGCGAGGCATCAGCCGGGCGATGCTCTACGAGAAGGCGGGACTGGACATGGAAGCCCCCGAGCAGACCGTGCTCGACTTCAAATCAGTTCCTCACGTGCTGGGCGTGCCGCGCTACCTCTACCGAAAGGCGCTGGCCAGCGCCGGCGCCTGCCTGACAGCGACGGTACGCCGCGACGCGGTCTCGGCATTCGATCACGAACTGTGGGTGTGGTTCTTCGCTGGAATCCTGCGGCAGCTGGGAATGCGATGACCCGTAGCACGGCCAACCGGCCGCCGGCCCGCAGGACGCTGTTGCGCCGCCTCACGCCGGTCGTGCACCAGCTCGATCACGCCATCAGCCGGCTGTCGGCGAACCGGGAAGTGCTCGTCGAGCTGCGTACGCCCGTCTACCACGCGGTGCTCGCGCCGATCGCCGAAGCGCTCGCCGCGCAATCAGGCGTCCGCGTCTGGTACACCAGCGAACAGCCGGACCGCGTGCGCGAGCTGGTCCCCGCCGACCGGTTGCTGGCGCATCGGGACGTCGCCTGGCGACGGTTCGATCTCTATATCAACGGCGATCCGTGGGCGGCCGCGCGGCTGCGCCGCTGTGCCCGGCGGGTCAACTTCTTTCACGGCGTCGCTGGCAAATACGATCTCGACAATCCGGCAGGCCTGCCGCTCGGCTTCGAGTACTACGATCGCGTGGCGTTCATCAACCGCGATCGCATGGCGCGCTATCTGGCCGCCGGAATCGTGACGCCGCGTCAGGGGGCGCTCGTCGGCTATCCGAAGATCGATCGTCTGGCGGCGGGCGCCTACGACGCCGCCGCAGTCCGCGCGCAACTCGGTCTGGAGTCGACGCGGCCGGCCGTGCTCTACGCGCCTACCTACTCCGAAGCGTCGTCGCTGCACCTGGCGGGCGAAGAGATCGTCCGCTCGCTCGCCGCGGCGGGCTTTGCCGTGATCGTGAAGCTGCACGACCGCTCGCTCGACGCCGATCGCCGCTACACCGCCGGTGTCGACTGGCGCGCCAGGTTTGCCGCGATCATCGACGAGCTGGGACCCTCCCGGGTGGCGTTCGCCGAGGCCCCGGACGCGTCGCCCCTGCTCGCCGCGGCTGACGTGATGGTCACGGACCACAGTTCGATCGGGTTCGAGTTCCTGGTCCGCGATCGTCCGCTCGTCGTCTTCGACGCGCCCGATCTCGCGGCCGTCGCACGCATCAACGTCGAAAAAGTGGCGATGCTGCGCAGTGCCGCCACCGTCATCGCGAGCGCCGGGGAGGCTGCAGCGGCGGCGACGCGCGGCCTCGCGGAGCCGGCCGCATTGTCGCCGGTCCGCCGGCGGATCGCGTCGGCGCTGTTTCACGATGCCGGACGGGCGACCGAACGCGCAGTCGCGCTCCTGATGCCCCTGCTCCATCCTGGCGCCGCCATCCCCGTCGAATCGCCGCTGCCGCGGCAGAGCCTCACGTGACCCCGCGCCTCGACGCCACCGTGCTCATCGCCACCTACAACCGCGCGGCGTTTCTCGATCGCACGCTCGATTCGCTGCGGAACATGACCGTCGCCGCGGGCCGATCCTGGGAAGTCATCGTCGTCGACAACAATTCGACCGACGGCACACCTGCCGTGGTCGAGCGGCAGGCGCGCGATTTCCCTGTGCCTCTTCGCTATCGCCTCGAAACGCAGCAGGGACGTTCGAGCGCGCTCAACGCCGGCATCCGCGACGCCGGCGGCGCCGTCATCGCGATGACCGACGACGACGTGCGCGTCGCGCCGGGGTGGCTCGACGCCGCCTGCGAGGCGCTCCGGTCCGGCGCGGACGCCGCGTACGCCGGCGGCCCGGTCCGTCCGATGTGGGAGGCGCCGCCGCCGCGCTGGCTGGATCGCACACGCGGCGATCTCTGGGGGACGATAGCCATCCAGGATCATGGAGCCGAGACGTTCGTCTACGAGGAGCGCCGGAAGGTGCCGCTCGGCGCGAACCTGGCGGCTCGACGCGAGCTGTTCGAGGTCGCTGGGCCGTTTCGCGCCGATCTCGGCCGCACCCGCGGACGTCTGCTCCTCGGACAGGAGGTCCCCGAGCTCCTGATGCGGGCGCGAGCGGCCGGATTCCATGGCCACTACCTGCCCCGGATGGAAGTGCACCATCACATCCCCGCCGCGCGCCTGACCCGGCGCTACTTCCGGCGCTGGTGGTTCGGCAAAGGGGTATCGCGCGCCGCGCTCGAGCGTGTCCAGCCGGTCACCGAGCTCGGGCTCGATCTGCGGCGGACGCCGCATGTTCTGGGGCTGCCGCGTTACATGTATGGGAGCGCCCTGCGGGACGTCCGAGGACTCGTGCTGAACGCGCTCCGCGGCCGGGCCGCAGAGGCGTTCAGGCACGAGATGATGCTGGCGTTCTTCGCCGGCTATGCGCGGGCGCGCTGGTCGCCGGCCGATCGGCCTACTTCACCTGGAACACGGTCAGCACCGGCCGGTGGTCGCTTGGCGTGACGCCGTTGGCGTCCCGAGTGTCGTAGACCTGGGACGACACGACCGACAGGTTGCTCGAGCTCTTCGAATAGAAGATGTAGTCGATGCGGCCGTTCTTGGTCTCGCCGCTGTTCCCCGAGAATGCCACCGCGGTCCCGTTGTTCGAGGCCACCGTCCACGAGTCGTTGTACAGGGTGTTGTACTGGGCAATCGACGTCTGGTCGGGCCACGCGTTCATGTCACCCGTGAGGATCCGGTTCTCGGGCTGTGCCGCCGCAAAGCCGGTCACCTCGGTGGCCTGCACGAGCCGCAGGCTGGCGTCGTCGGGATCGAGGTGCGTCGAGATCAACGTGATCTCGCGATTGTTGACCGTGATCTCGGCGAGCGCGATGCTGCGATCGGCGTTGTGCACCAGCTCGTAGCGGTCCGACACCTGGATCGGATACGTCGACAGGATCAGGTTCCCTTTCCCAGCTGACGACCAGGCCCCGAATTCCTGCGCGAACACGTAATACCAGGTCTTCCCGGTCTTCTGCTGCAGCAGCGACCGGTAGACCTCGGGCTGATCCTGACTGCCCCACGAATCGTTCTTCTCGATTTCGTTGAACATCACCACATCGGGCTGGAACGACGCAGCCCACGTAGAGAGCCGATCCGGGCTGTAGACGTTGTCGGTGCCGTAGCCGCCGTGGTGCGTGTTCCACTGCAGAAGGCGCAGCGTGGTGCCGCCGGAACTCGGTGGATTCGACGGGGGTGGAGGCTGGCTGGGCGGGGGCGGCGTGGTCGTCGAGGTCGACGAGCTCAGGCTGGCGTTCGACACGGTCGCGCCGACGCTCCCCATGCTCGTATCGAGCACGAAGGTGCCCGACGCGGCAGCATGACTGGTGTAGACCACCGCGCTGTTGCGGTAGTAGGTCACCGTCGAGCCGCTGAGGCCAATCGAGAACACGTCGCTCGCGCTGAACGACCCCTCGGTCTTGTAGACGTTCGCCTCACGAATCTCCCAGCCGCTGCCACCAGTGAACTTGAACGCGTAGTCGATGTTGTAGCTGGTGCTGCTGCTCGTATCGTGTCCCAGGCCGACGAAGAGCGCCTGCCCCGTGCCGACGCCGAACGACACCGTGCCGCTCGTGAACGACTGCTGGCTGATACCGCCCGCGTCGAAGCACCCGCTGCAGCCGGCGTTCTTCTTCAGCGTCGAGCCCGAGACCGTGGCGTTGACCGCGTTCGTCCAGCCAATCGATCCGCCAGACGGTGTCGTCGGCGAGGTGCCGGTGGTCGTCGAGCCGCCGGTGTTTTCCGACAGGATCGTGCTGTCGTTCTTCGCCAGGCCTGGCGCGCTGCTCAGATAGTTGACCGGCGACAGCACGATCTGATCGATCGAGAGCCCGTCTTCCCGCACCTGGATGCGAATGGTCTGCGAGGTGCCGCTGAAATAGATCGGATCCGCCAGACCGCCGTATTCGTCGTCCTCCCAGCCCCAGCCGCTTTCGCCGGCGCCGCTGCTCGCTTCGAGGCTGTAGACCGCCGCCGACGAGGTGCCGATGCGATCGATCGCCGACCCGGACGCATTGACGCTACCGTTGAACTGCACGAAAACGGAGTCGTTCAGCCACGAGTCGTTCAATGCCTTGCCGCGAATCCAAAGATGGTAGGGGATGCCGGCTTGCGCCGTGAACTGCACTTCGAAATAGCTGGCTGGCGATGCCGCCGCGGTGTTCAGCTTTGCAGCGCCCGAGTCGGGGTTGGCCATGCGCATGCCGCCGGCCGCGGTAGAGTCCGTCACCCGTGACCACGCGCCCACGACAGCGGTGGCATTGCGTGCATACAAGACGATGTCAGTGCCCGCCGCTGCGGTCCGGACGCCTGCGGCGACGAGGAGGGTGGCCAGCGTGGCGGAGGCCACATTCCGAACGAGTCGTGTGTACACTTCTTTTCCTCCGGAGGCACACGGGCAACTGCGAACGACGAACTGTCTGAAGAAGCCGTGGTTGCGTTTGCCGTGTCAAGGCAAAGACGCGACCATGGGGGTACGGTGCTGAATCGTTCGAAAAACATGGATCCGCACAGAAAGCGGACTCAGCAGGCATGGGGATGACAACTCATCCGTTTCCATGAATTACACAGCTCAACAGCAATTTGCTCGGAATTTGACTATTACCTCGAATACGGCTGAGTAATAGATCCGATCACTGTTGAAGCTCTACAGCAACCGAGGCGAGCTGGACAAGGAGCGGTGTAGCGTAGACGGACAGATGCGAGCCGCGGCTCAGCCCTTGCAGAGCTCGGGGCGTGTCTCCGTCGCGCCTGAGAATCGCCATCGTCGCGCCGTCGATGGGCATTCTCGGCGGTCAAGCGGTGCAGGCGTCTCGGCTCCTGCGCGCCTGGCGCGACGATCCTGACGTCGTCGCGTGGCTGGTCCCCATCAACCCGCGACCCCGCGGCCGGCTGGCGAAGCTCACCAGCATCAAATACGTCCGGACGATTGTGACCGAACTCTGGTACTGGCCGCTGCTCCTGCGCGAGCTTCGCAAGGCCGACGTGGTTCATGTGTTCTCCGCGTCGTACACGTCGTTTCTGCTGGCGCCGCTCCCCGCCGTCCTGATCGCCAGGCTCCTCGGCAAGCCCGTCGTGATGAACTATCGAAGCGGAGAGGCACCGGACCATCTGCGCCGCTCGGCGATTGCGCGGGCGACGCTGCGGCGCGTCGACCGCAACGCCGTCCCCTCACGCTTCCTGCAGGGCGTGTTCGAAGGGTTCGGCATCCCCGCCCAGGTGATTCCCAACATCGTCGATCTCGAGCGGTTCCGGTTCCGCCGTCGCGATGGGCTGCGTCCCTGGGTGGTCTCGACGCGAAACTTCGAAGGGCTCTACAACCTGCCCTGTACGCTTCGTGCCTTCCAGCTCCTGCAGGCGCGGTATCCCGATGCGCGGTTGACGCTGGTCGGGGGCGGATCCCAGGAAAATGCGCTTCGTGCGCTCGCCACCGAGTTGAACCTGCGGCACGTGACCTTCACCGGGCGGGTCCCGCCCGATGACATCTGGCGCTTCTACGCAGACGCCGACATCTATCTGCAGACGCCGGATATCGACAACATGCCGACTTCGGTGCTCGAGGCGTACGCAAGCGGGTGCCCCGTGGTGTCGACGAACGCCGGCGGTGTGCCGGCGATCCTCAGTAACGGCGAGAACGGCCTGCTCGTCCCTTGCGACGATCATCGAGCCGCGGCCGACGCCATGGCGCGACTGCTCGAAGAGCCCGGGCTCGCGCAGCGATTGACCGAGGCGGCTTTCGAGGGATGCGCGCGTTATCAGTGGCCGCCGGTGCGCGGACAGTGGCTCGATCTCTATCACGGCGTCGCCGGCCACCGGCTCGCCCCCGCTGTCACCACGGCATGAACCCGGCGTCGGCGCTGGCGCGGGCACGCCGGATGAGCGGCGAGGAACTGCGTTTTCGGGCCTTCTGCGAAACCAGGAAGGCGATGGGCCGAATCAGGTTCGCCGCTGCCCGTCCGGCATGGCGCCGCTCCGACTTGACGCGAATCCTTCAGCCGGCCGCCGGATCGCTCGCCGGCGAGGCGCATCGAGCGGCGCGCGCCGGCGACTACCTCGCCGCGCACCAAGCGCTCGGCCGCCATTTCGCGACGCGCGGTCGGCGCTGGCCGGTCGCCGCGGCCAGCCGCGCGGAACTCGTCGACGCCATCCGGCTGCGCTTCCCCGACGCCGCCGGCGACGCGTGTCGGCGTGCGGACGCTGTCCTCAACGGCCGCTACGACCTGCTCGGCTATCGCGAACTTCTCGTCGGGCGCACGCCCGCGTGGCACACCGATGTCGTCCACGGCCGTACGGCGCCGCGCGGCTACTGGGCCGACGTCCCATACCTCGATCCGCAGTCGGGCGATCACAAGGTGATCTGGGAAGTGAACCGGCACCAGCACTTCCTGCTGCTGGGCGCGGCCTCCTGGCTGTCGGATCGGACGGAATATCGGAGAGCCTTCGTGCGTCAGCTCCAGGACTGGCTGCGCGCCAATCCCCCGCTCGACGGCGTCAACTGGGCGAGCATGCTGGAGCTCGCGTTTCGGATGTTGTCGTGGACATGGGCTGTCGAGTTCTTCTGCAGAGACACCGAGTCGGATGAGACGCCATGGCTGGTCGACCTGCTGGTCGCGCTCGATCGTCAGCTCGTCCATGTCGAGCAGAATCTCTCGATCTACTTCAGCCCGAACACGCACATCAGCGGCGAAGCGCTGGCGCTCTACGCCGTCTCGCGCGCCTTCCCGGAGCTTGGCGCGAGCGCCCGGCGCGAGGCGCTCGGCCGACGCTTGCTCGGCCGCGAGGCAGGCGCACAGATTCGCGCCGACGGCGGACATGCCGAGCTGTCCAGCCATTACCACCGTTACTCGACCGACTTCTATCTGCTGGCCAATCTGGTGTCGCGCGCGATCGACGACGGAGACGGATCGTTCGAGGCCCCTCTGCGCGCGCAGGCCGCATACCTTCGCACCATCGCCGACGAGCGTGGCCTCCTGCCCCACACGGGCGACGAGGATGGCGGTCAACTGTTCCGGTTCGGCGGCGCCGCGGCGGACGACGCCTCGCCGACGCTCGCCGCCGCTGCCGCGGTCCTCGCCGATCCCGCGCTCGCGGTCGGCCAGGCCACGCCTGACGTGTACTGGATTCTTGGCGCCGCGCCGCCCGCCACCCCCGCGCACGCGGCGGCCTGGCCCTCGCGGACGCTGGCTGACACGGGCTACGTCGTTTTCCGTCGGCCGGAAGGCCGCGGTCATCTGGTGTTCGACGCCGGTCCGCACGGATTTCTCAACGGCGGACACGCACACGCCGACGCGCTGTCGATGGTGCTGACCGTCGCGGGTCATCCGCTCCTCGTCGATGCGGGCATGCCGACCTACACGATGGATCCCGATACGCGCGATCGATTCCGGGCGCCCGAGATACACAACACGGTAACGATCGACGGCCACTCGTACGCGCGGCCGCGTGGCGCGTTCCACTGGGCGCAATCCGCGGACGCCCGCCTGCTCACCGCCACTCTCGATCCGGGGCGCGAGTTCGCCGTCGGCCTGCATGTCGGTTACGGATTCCCGATCGTCCGCATGGTGATCGCGGTCGCCGATGCCGGCTGGCTCGTCGTGGACTACGCGGCCCTGCCGCGTCCGGCGCGAATCGAGACGCATTGGCATCTCCACCCGGAGTGGTCGGCGCTTCCCTGTCCAGCCGGGTTCCGGCTGACCCATGTGTCTGGCCTCGGCCTGACCCTCGCGACCACCGCCTCGCTGCGGATGATTTCCACCACAGACTCGTGGTCGCCGGCCTACGGTTGCATCGAGGCCGCGATCGAGCTGCGCGCCTGCGAGGACGCCGCCACCGAGACGGCGCTCGGCACGTTCGTGCCGGTGCGGGTCGCCGACGGCGAGCGGACCGTCAGCCTGGCATCCCGGACGTGCAAGGAAGGACGAACCGTGTTCGTCTTCGAAATCGACGGCAACGACGCGTGGCAGGTCGCCGTGACGGTTCCCCCGATGCCGGAAGCTCTGCGGCCCGGCAGTGGCTGGCCTCAGCCGTGCATTGAGCCGCGCCGTACCATATGTGTGGAATAGCCGGATTCGTCGACACCGACGCCAGCCGCAAGCCCGATCTGAACCTCGTCCACCGCATGTGCGAGGCTATCCGGCACCGCGGGCCCGACGACGAGGGCATTCACGTCGAGGCCGGGGCTGCCCTCGGCATGCGCCGGCTCAGCATCATCGATCTCGCTGGGGGCCATCAGCCCATCCACAACGAGACGCAGACCGTGCGCGTCGTCTTCAATGGCGAGATCTACAACTACCGCGAGCTGCGCGCCCAGCTGGAGTCGTACGGGCATCGGTTCTACACATCGAGCGATACCGAGACCATCGTCCACGCCTACGAGCAATGGGGTGACGACGTGTTCCGCCGGCTGCGCGGGATGTTCGGCATCGCCATCTGGGATCAGTCCACGCGCACCCTGCTGCTCGGGCGCGACCGCGCCGGACAGAAGCCGCTGCACTTCGCCGAACGAAACGGCCGCCTGTACTTCGCGAGCGAGATCAAGTCGCTGCTGGCCGCGCGCGCTGTCGAGCCGCGGCTGAACGTCGAGGCGCTCGATCACTACCTCGCCTTTCTCTACGCCCCGCGCGACGGCTCGATGTTCGAGGGCATCCGCAAGCTGCCCCCGGGGCACCTGCTGAAGTGGCGCGACGGCCGCATCGAGGTGCGTCGGTACTGGCAGATATCGGCCGACGAGAGCTTCGCTGGCACCGAAGCCGACGCCGTCGCGGCGCTCGGCGACGTCCTCCAGGACGCCGTCCGTTCGCACCTGATCAGCGACGTGCCGCTCGGCGCGTTCCTGTCGGGGGGCGTCGACTCGTCGGCGGTCGTCGGCATGATGGCGCGCGCAACCGCCTCCAGCGGACGCCCGGTCAAGACCTTCTCGATCGGTTTCGATGATCCGGCTTTCGACGAGCTCGAGTACGCGCGGCTTGTGGCCACGCACTTCGGCACCGAGCACCACGAATTCGTCGTGCGTCCAGACGGGCTGACCATTCTCGACGATCTGATCTCGCATTTCGACGAGCCCTTCGCCGACTCGTCTGCCATCCCGACGTGGTACGTCTCGGAGATGGCGCGTCGTCACGTCACGGTCGTGCTCTCGGGTGACGGTGGTGACGAGCTGTTCGGCGGCTACGATCGCTATCTGCCCCATCCGCGCGTGGCGCAGTTCGATCGGCTGGCATTCCCAGGCGTCCGCGCCGCGGCCGGGCTCGCCTGGCCCTGGCTGCCGCATGGCGCCACCGGCAAGAACTTCCTGCGTCACGTCGCCAAGGACGCCGCCGGACGCTATCTCGACTCGATAGGGTTCTTCCATCAGGACGAGCGCGCGTCACTCTATTCGGCAGATCTGCGGCAGGCCGCCGTACTGCAGGCGGAAAACCGCCTCGCGCGGCACTTCGATCGATTCGCGGCGCTGCCGCACGACAGCCGGATAATGCGCTTCGACTTCGAGACCTATCTGCCCGAGGACGTCCTGACCAAGGTCGATCGCATGAGCATGGCGCACTCGATCGAATCGCGGGTGCCCCTGCTCGACAACGAGGTGATCGACTTCGCGGCAACGCTGCCCGCCCGCTTCAAGATCAGCCACGGGCGTCGCAAGCACGTCCTCAAGGAAACGCTCAAGACGATGCTGCCCGAGCCCATCCTGTCGCGACGCAAGCAGGGATTCGGCATTCCGCTCGGCACCTGGTTCCGAGGCGGCCTCACCGGGCTGTTTGCCGACGTGCTCGACGCCCCGCGCACGCGGCAGCGCGGCTATTTCGACCCCGCGTTCGTCGCACGCCTGCTGCGCGAACACCTGGCGGGACGCGACCACACTTTGCGGCTCTGGCAGCTGCTGGTGTTCGAACTCTGGCATCGCCAGTATCTCGACGTGCCGGTCAGCAGTCCCGCTGCCAGCGTCGGGTAACACTTTTCCCACTCTGCTCGCCATCTGGCGGCCGGCGGCGTGGCACCTCGCTTGCTCAGTTGGCAAACGGTTGAGAAAAGTGGAGCACAGACACCCAATACGGGTAGCCGTCTTCCTTACGAGTTTCCATCCCGGGGGCACCGAACGGCAGATGACCGAGCTCATCCGACGGTTCGATTCCGAACGCGTCGACGTCAAGGTCGGCTGCTTTCATCCGGAGGGGGCATGGCTGCCGCGCGTCGAAGAGAAGGCGGCCGTCACCGCCTTCCCGATCCGCGGCTTTGCGCGCCCGGCCACCCTCGCGCAGGCCGCGCTGTTCGTGCGCTGGTGCCGGCGGCACCGCATCCAGGTCGTGCAGGCCTGTGACTTGTACGCGAACGTCTTCGCATTGCCGGCCGCGGCGCTTGCCGGCGTGCCGGTGCGCGTCGGCAGCCGGCGCGAGCTGAACCCCGATAAGACGGGAGGACAGATCGCGCTGCAGCGTCACGCCTACCGCTGCGCGCAGGCAATCGTCGCGAATTCGAGCGCCGCGAAAAGCGAGCTCGAGCGCGAGGGGGTGCCGGCCGGTCGCATCCACGTCATCCCCAACGGAGTACTGCCGGCCGGCAACGTCAGGGAGACGCGGCCCGTCCGGACCATTCTGACCGTCGCCAATCTGCGGCGCGAGAAGGCGCACGAGATCCTGCTGCAATCGGCCGCTCTCCTGGCCGCGTCGCATCCGGACCTGCGATATCTCGTCGCCGGCGACGGTCCGCGCGCCGCCGAGCTCGGCGCGCTGGCCCGCGCGCTGCGCATCGAGGACCGCGTCGAGTTCCTCGGACATGTCGACGACGTGCCGGCGCTGCTCGCGCGGGCGGACGTGTTCGCCCTCCCCTCGCGATCCGAGGCGTTTCCGAACGCCGCCATGGAAGCCATGGCTGCCGGGCTGCCGGTCGTCGCCAGCGCCGTCGGCGGGCTTCTCGATCTCATCGATCACGGCCGCACCGGGCTGCTGGTCCCCGTGGACGACGCCGGCGCGCTCGCCGCGGCGATCGAACGGCTGGCGCTGGCGCCCGATCGCGCGCGGCACATCGGCGCGGCGGCACAGGAAGACATGGTCACCCGGTATTCGTTCGACCGCATGGTCCACTCGTTCGAGGAGCTCTATCTGACCCAGCTCGCGCTGCCGGCGGCGGAACCATGTGCGGCATAGCCGGACGATTCAACTACGACCCGATGCGTCCGGTCGACCGCCTGACGCTCGAGGCGATGACCGACGCCGTCGCGCACCGCGGGCCTGATGCCGCGGGCTATCACGTCGCCCCCGGCATCGGGCTGGGACACCGTCGCCTGAGCATCATCGATCTCACGACCGGCGACCAGCCGCTGTCGAACGAGACGGGAACGGTGTGGACGGTCTTCAACGGCGAAATCTACAACTTCGCCGAGGTGCGCGCGGAGCTGATCGCGCGCGGCCATCGCTTCAAGACCGGCTCCGACACGGAAGTCATCGTCCACGGCTACGAAGAATGGGGCGAGCGGTCGGTCGAGCGGTTTCGCGGCATGTTCGCGTACGCCGTATGGGACGCTGCGAAGCGGCGGCTGGTCCTGGCGCGCGACCGCGTCGGCGTGAAGCCGCTGTACTACGCAGAGCTGCCGGGCCGCGGCGTTGTCTTCGGCTCGGAGCTGAAGTCGCTGCTCGAAGACCCTGAAGTGCCACGGGAGTGGCGCGCCGACGCAATCGACGCGTTCCTGACGCTGCTCTACATCCCTGCGCCGGCGACGATCTACCGCGGCATCCACAAGCTCGAACCGGGACACGTGCTGGTGGCCGAGAACGGCGCCGTGCGAACCTTCCGCTACTGGGATCTCACCTTCACCGGCGACGGCGATGCCGCTCGCGAGGACGAGTATCTCGAACGGCTCGACGCGCTGCTGGCGGAGTCGGTGGCGCTGCGCCAGATCGCCGACGTGCCGCTCGGCGCGTTCCTGTCGGGCGGGATCGACTCCAGCGCGGTCGCCGCCTATATGGTCGAGAGCGGCGGACGGCGGCCGGTGACGATTTCGGTCGGCTTCGACGAAGGCCGCTATGACGAGCTCGCGCACGCGCGGCGCGTCGCCGAACACCTCGGCTGCGAGTTCCACCCGCGCACTGTCACCCCCGACATCGTCTCTCTGCTGCCGAAGCTGGCGTGGCACTTCGACGAGCCCTTCGCCGACTCGTCGGCGGTGCCGACCTACTACGTATCGAAGGCGGCCCGTGAACTGGTGACGGTCGCCTTGTCGGGCGATGGCGGCGACGAACTGTGGGCCGGCTACAAGCGCCACCGCGTCGAGCACTGGGAGCAGCGCGCTCGTACCGCGTTCGGTTCGGCCGGCGCGGCGGCTGCCGCGCTCGGGCGGGCGCTGCCGCTCTCGATCAAGGGGGCCCGCGCGCTCCGCCACCTCGGCGCGGCACCCGGGCAGGCCTACGCGCTCAAGCACGCCTACGGGATGTTCGAACCCGACGCCAAGCGCCGGCTCTATTCCGGCGACTTCGCCGCCGCGGTGCGCGGCGCCGACCCGTTCGCGGCCTTCCGCGACATCTATGACCGCTGCGGCTCGCTCGACCCGATCGATCGCGGGCTCTACGTCGACGTCCACACCTACATGGTCGACGACATCCTGACCAAGGTCGATCGCATGAGCATGGCGGTCTCGCTCGAAGCGCGCGATCCGCTCCTCGATCACCGGCTGCTCGAATTCGCCGCCACGGTCCCCTCGTCGCTCAAGATCCGCCATGGACGCGGCAAGTATCTGCTGCGCAAAGTGCTCGAGCGGCGTCTGCCGCCCGAGATCCTCGCGCGCGGCAAACAGGGGTTCGAGGCGCCGATCGGCGAATGGCTGCGCGGCCCGCTCGCCCCGATGACCGAGGCGCTGCTGACCGACGGCCGGCTGCGCGGCCGCGGCGTCTTCGACGACCGCGAGGTGACACGCCTCTGGCGCGAACACCGCAGCGGCCATGCCGATCACCGTCACCGACTGTGGCAGCTCATCATGCTCGAGCTCTGGTTCCGGCAGTTCATCGATCAGGCGCCGGCGGCGCGCGCCCCCTACGCGGAGGCCATCTAGATGTGCGGGATCGCCGGCATCGTCGCCTCCGACAGTCGGGATCGGCTCACGGCCGACGAGCAAGCCCGTCTCGGTGCGATGCGCGACATCATCACCCATCGCGGCCCTGACGATGCCGGGACGTATTGCGACGGCGTGGCCGGACTCGCCCACCGCCGCCTGAGCATCGTCGACCTCGCCGCCGGCCATCAGCCGCTCGCCAACGAGGACGGCTCGATCTGGGTGGTCTTCAACGGCGAGATCTACAACCACGCCGAGATACGATCCGAGCTCGAAGCGCGCGGCCACGTCTACCGGACGCGAAGCGACACCGAGACGATCGTCCATGCCTACGAGCAGTGGGGCGACGGCTGCGTCGAGCGGTTCCGCGGCATGTTCGCGTTGGCGCTGTGGGATGCGCCACGAAGGCGTCTACTGCTCGTGCGCGATCGCCTCGGCATCAAGCCGCTCTACTGGGCGATGCGGCAGGGGCGGCTGCTGTTTGGATCCGAGATCAAGGCGCTGCTCGCGAGCGGTCTCGTCCGCGCCGAGGCGAACGAGCAGGCGGTGCCAGAACTGCTCGGAAGCCGCTACGTGTCGGGCACCGAGACGCTGTTCCGAGGCGTGAACCGTCTCCTGCCCGGTCACCTGCTGGTGCTCGAGAACGGCCACGCCACGACCCGGCAGTGGTGGGACGTGCCGACCGGCCGGCGAACGGCGGAGATCGCCGCGCTGTCGGATGGCGCGGCCGTCGCCGAATTCCGGCGCCGGCTCGAGGAGGCGGTACGGACCCGCCTGATGGCGGACGTGCCGCTCGGCATGTTCCTGTCGGGAGGCATCGACTCGAGCGCGATCGCGGCGCTGATGGCCGGGATGATCGATCGGCCGCTCGAGACGTTCTCCGTCGCGTTCAAACAGCACGCCTACAGCGAACTGCATTTCGCGCGCACGGTGGCGACGGCGATCAAGGCCACGTCACACGAAATCGTCATCGACGAGCGCGATTTCTTCGGGGCGCTGCCGCGGCTGGTGTGGCACGAGGACGAGCCGATCGCGCACCCGTCGAGCGTCCCCCTCTACTTCGTCTCGAAGCTTGCGAGCGAGCACGTCAAGGTCGTGTTGACCGGCGAGGGCAGCGACGAGCTGCTCGCCGGCTATGGCAAGTATCCGCGCGCGCTCGCCAACTGGCGGGCCGGCGCGATCTGGCAGCTCGCGCCGGCAGTGCTGAGGGATTTCGTCGCGCAGCGCGTCGTCCCGCGCCTCGGAGGACGGGCCGGGCGCTACGCGGCCCGATCGTTCCTGGCGATGCCGCGGACGCCAGAAGCGATGTTCTTCGACAACTTCGCGTCGATCGGCCTGCGCCGCCAGGCGGCGCTGCTCGCGCCTCGGCTGGCGCCGCTCGCGACCGCCAGTGTCTACACGGCGTCGCGCGCCTATTTCGATCGCCCCAACGGCCACAGCAGCACGCTGGATCGTCTGCTCTACGCCGACCTCAAGACCTACCTCGTCGAGTTGCTGATGAAGCAGGACCAGATGAGCATGGCGGCGTCGATCGAGAGCCGCGTCCCGTTTCTCGATCACCACCTCGTCGAGTTCGCGGCGCAACTGCCGGCGCGGCTGAAGCTGCGCGGCCTGACGACGAAATGGATTCTGCGCGAAGCGGTGAAGCCGCTGCTGCCCGCCGCAATCCTGACGCGCCGCAAGATGGGGTTCCCGGTGCCATTCGGGATCTGGCTGCGCGGCCGAGGTGCCGGGCTGGCGCGCGACGTTCTGCTCGACACGCGTGCGCGGCAGCGCGGACTCACCGACCCCGCTGCGGTTGCGGCGCTCATCGACGGCCATGCCGACGGCACCCTCGACGGCGGCGACGCGCTGTGGGCCCTGATGAATCTCGAACTCTGGTATCGGACATTCGTCGACGGCGACGGCGTGCAGACGCTGCCGGTTCCGTCGGTCGTGCCGGAGGACGCCGCCGCCGATCTGAGGGCGACCGCATGAAGCTGCTCTGGTTGAATGCCGGCCTGCTGCTCCCGCTCGACAAGGGGGGAAAGCTGCGGACGTGGCACGTCATGCGTCATCTGGCCGCCCGCCACGACATCCACTACCTCTCGTTTGCGGACGAGTCCCAGACGGAGGCCGACCGCGAGGGCATGCGCGAGGTCTGCAGCCGGCTCGAGACCGTACCGCGCAGCGATGCGGCCAAGGGCACCTGGCGCTTCTACGCCGACGCAGCACGCTATCTCGTGAATCCCGCGCCGTATGCGGTCGCGAAGTATCGATCCGGCGCGTATCGCGATCGGCTCGACCGGCTGCTCGCGACGGAGCGCTACGACGCCGTCGTCTGCGATTTCCTGGTGCCGGTCGTCAACCTGCCGCAGCGGCTGCCGTGTCCGTCAATCCTGTTCACGCACAACGTCGAGGCGGAGATCTGGCGCCGTCACGTCGAGAACGCGCGCAACCCGGTGGCGAAGGCGGCGCTCACCCGGCAGTGGCGGCGTATGGAGCGGTTCGAACGCGATGCGCTGTCGCGCTTCGACCTCGTCCTCGCGGTGTCGGAGGCCGACGGCCGCACGTTCGAGCGGCTCTATCCGGGCGCGCTCGGCGCGCCGGCGCATGTCGTGCAGACCGGCGTCGACACCAGCTACTTCACCCCGCCGACCGACCCGGCCCTGCCAGCGCACATGGTGTTCACCGGTTCGATGGACTGGCTGCCCAACGAAGACGGGATGACTTATTTCTGTCGCGAGATCCTTCCGCGCATCCGCCAGGCCGAGCCTGCCGCCACGCTGAGCATCGTCGGCCGCGCGCCGACCCCCGCGGTGCAGCGGCTGGCGGAATTGCCCGGCGTCGAGGTCACCGGGCGAGTCGAGGACGTGCGTCCCCATGTCGCGCGGGCGGCGGTGTACGTCGTGCCGCTCCGGATCGGCGGCGGCACGCGGCTGAAGATCTTCGAGGCCATGGCGATGGCCAGGGCCGTCGTGTCGACGACCGTGGGCGCCGAGGGGCTGCCGGTGACCGGCGGACGCGACATCGAGATCGCCGACGAACCCGCACGCTTCGCGCAAGCGGTCGTCCGGCTGATGCGGGACGCCGAGATCCGGCGCGGCGTGGAAGCCGCCGGCCGCCGCCTGGTCGTCGAGCGCTATGACTGGTCGGCGGTGGCGCACGATTTCGAGCGGGCTCTGTTCGAGACCGCACACAAGCATCCGGTGGCCGAGCGAGCCATCGCGTAAAGCGGAGCCTAGGTTCCGCCTGCATTGGTGGCCGGGTCTTTCGACCCGGCGTGGAGGGTACCGTGAACGTGTCAGTGTTTGGACTCGGATACGTCGGCAGCGTCTCGGCCGCGTGCTTCGCCGAAGACGGCCATTCGGTGGTCGGCGTCGACGTCGCCGCCGCCAAGGTCGCGGCGATCAACGAGGGCCGCAGCCCGATCGTCGAGAAAGGGCTCGACGAGCTGATTCAGCAGAATGCGGCGAACGGACGGCTGCGCGCGACTACCGACACGGCCGATGCGATCCGGGAGACCGACCTCTCGCTCATCTGTGTCGGCACTCCGAGCCGCCGGAACGGCAGCCTCGACCTGACCTATCTCGAACGGGTGGCCGAGCAGATCGGCAGCGCGCTCGCCGACAAGGACCGTTATCACGTCGTGGTCGTCCGCAGCACGGTTCTGCCGGGAACGACGCACGAGGTGGTGATCCCGGCGCTCGAGCGAACGTCGGGCAAGAAGTACGGCACCGGCTTCGGCGTCTCGGTCAATCCCGAGTTCCTCCGCGAAGGCACCGCGATCCACGATTTCCGCCATCCGCCGCTGACGCTGATCGGACACAACTACCAGTCGGACGCGAACCCGACCAAGGCGCTCTACGCGAAGGTCGAGTCGCCGATCGAGACGACGACCATCCGCACAGCCGAGATGATGAAGTACGCGAGCAATACCTGGCACGCGCTCAAGGTGACGTTCGCCAACGAGATCGGCAACGTCTGCAAGCGCGTCGGCATCGACAGCCATGAAGTGATGACGATCTTCTGCAAGGACGACAAATTGAATCTGTCGTCCTACTACATGAAGCCCGGATTCGCGTTCGGGGGTTCCTGCCTGCCGAAGGACGTCCGCGCGCTGCAGTACCGCGCCAAGGAAGTCGACCTCGAGATGCCGGTCATCCAGTCGATCCTGGCGAGCAACCAGCTGCAGATCCAGCACGCAATCGATCAGGTCGTCGACACCGGCCGCAAGCGCATCGGCCTGCTCGGCTTCTCGTTCAAGGCCGGCACCGACGACCTGCGCGAGAGTCCGATCGTCATCCTCGCCGAGGCGCTGCTCGGCAAGGGCTACTCGCTTTGCATCTACGACCGCAACGTGTCGATCGCCCGTCTGGTCGGAGCCAACAAGGACTACATCAACACCCAGATCCCGCACCTGTCGTCGCTGCTGACTGAAAGCCTCGACGAACTGCTCGACGTCTCCGAGGTGATCGTCGTCGGCAACCAGGCCCCGGAATTCGCCGACGCTCTGGCCCGCACACGTCCCGATCACATCGTGCTCGACCTGGTACGCGTCCGCACGCCGCGCGAAGCCATCGCCGCCGACTATCGGGGAATCTGCTGGTGAATTGGAAATGTGGAGATGTGGAAATGTGGAAATGTGGAGATGTCAGGGATCTGGTACGCTCGTTCCACATTCCCACATTCCCACATTCCCACATCTCCACATTTTCACATCTCCACATTTCCACATTCTTTGTGATTGAAAAACGGCGCTCCACGATCTCCGGCTGGGGGGTCTTCGCCACCAGGTCGATTTCCAAGAACACGCGCATCGTCGACTACGCCGGCGAGAAGATCGACAATCGCGAAAGCCTGAAGCGCGAGGGACGCTACCTCAAACAGGGGCACATCTGGTGCTTCAAGCTGAACCGGCTGTACGTACGTGACGCGGCGGTCGGGGGCAACATCGCCCGCTACATCAACCATGCGTGCCGCCCCAACTGCTATACGCAGGTGGTCGGCGACACGATCTGGATCCGCGCGGCCCGCAACATCCGAAGAGGCGAGGAACTGAGCTACGATTATTCGACCGACGGCGACGGCAATATTCAGTGCCGGTGCCGCCCGGGTTGTCAGACGCGCTTTTGATCGTCTATCTGCACGGCTTCGCTTCTTCGAGTCACTCCGGCAAGGCGACCTATCTCGGGGCGCGGTTGCGCGCGCGCGGGTTCGACGTCGCCATTCCGGATCTCAACCTGCCAGACTTCTCCACCCTGACGGTCACGCGGATGCTCGACCAGACGCGCGCGATCGTCGAACAGGCAGCCGGACCGGTGACCATCGTCGGCTCGAGTCTCGGGGGCTTTGTCGCGGTGCAGGCGGCGGCGGCGTGGCCGGAGCGGGTCGAACGCCTCGTCCTGCTGGCGCCGGCGCTCGATTTCTCGGAGGAGGGCGTGAGCGGACCGCAAGGCGCCGATCTGGTGCAATGGCAGCGCGACGGGGCGATCGCTGTGTTTCACTACGGCTACGGCCGCATGCTGCCGATTCACTACGGGCTCTACGAAGACGCCCGACGCTATGACGCAATGCACGCCGAGGTGCGCATGCCAATTCTCGCGTTCCAGGGCCGCCGCGACACTGCCGTCAATCCAGCGATGGTCGAGCGGTGGGCCGCGGCGCGGCCGAACGTGGAGCTGCACATGCTCGACGACGACCATCAGCTCGGCGGTTCGATGCCGTTCATCTCTGAGACGATCGACCGTTTCCTGCCATAGGCAACCCGGTCGGCCCGGCCGCCGTCTAAGGCCGCATGCAGCGAATTGTTCGTCTCGCCTCCACGGCCGCTCTGACACTGATCGCGCTGCCACTGGCCGTCTCGGCCCAGGACTTCAATTGGCATGGCGCGGTGGCGCAGGGACAGACCATTGAGATCAAAGGGGTCAACGGTGATGTCAGCGCCGAGCCCTCTGGCGGCAACGACGTCGAGGTCACCGCCGTGAAACGCGCGCGGCACGACGATCCAGCCGGCGTGCGCATCGACGTCGTCCCGCACGCAGGCGGCGTGACGATTTGCGCCGTCTACCCGACCCCTGCTGGCCGGCAGCCCAACGAGTGCCGGCCCGGCAGCGAGGGGCGGATGAACGTCCAGAACAACGACGTCACCGTGCACTTCGTGGTGCACGTGCCCGCGGGTGTTGCGCTCACCGGCCGGACGGTCAACGGCGCCATCGAGGCGACGCGGCTCAACGGCGACGTCGACCTGACGAGCGTGAACGGCTCGATCGTTTTCTCGACGACCGGCGTCGGGCGCGCCCAGACCGTCAACGGATCGATCACCGGCGAGATGGGACGCGCCGACTGGAGCGATCGCCTGGCGATGGCGACGGTCAACGGCGGCATCACGCTGACGCTGCCGGCGTCGCTCAGCACGGAGTTGCACGCCTCGACGGTGAACGGCGGCATCGAGACCGATTTTCCGATCACCACTTCCAAGGTGGATCGACGGCGGCTGGACGGGACGATCGGCGGTGGTGGACGCACGCTGTCGCTCGAGAGCGTGAACGGCGGTATCGCGATCAAGCGAGAGTAGGGCAATTCATGTAAGATCACGATGATGGAAGGCATCATCACCGCGTGGGGAAAGATCCTCCGGGGCTATCATCCGTCGCTCTCGATCGAAATCACGCGGGAGTGTCCGCTGCGCTGCCCGGGCTGCTATGCCTACGGCAGTGAACACCTGGGCGGCGACATCAACCTGCGTCAGGTCACCGACTACAAGGGACAGGAACTGATCGATCGGGTGCTGGCGCTGGTCGAAGCCGAACAGCCGATTCATGTGTCGATCGTCGGCGGCGAACCGCTCGTCCGCTTCCGCGAACTGGACACGATCCTGCCCGCGCTCGCCGCGAAGGGCATCTACACACAGCTCGTGACGAGCGCGGTGCGGCCGATTCCCGAGCAGTGGGCCGCCATCCGCCGCCTCCAGCTCGTCGTGTCGATCGACGGCCTGCAGCCGGAGCACGACGCGCGCCGGACGCCTGCCACCTACGATCGCATTCTCAAGCACATCGCCGGACACAAGGTCACGGTGCACTGCACGGTGACGCGGCAGCAGGTGCAGCGCGACGGCTACCTCGACGACTTCGTGAAGTTCTGGTCCGCCAATCCGAACGTCGCTCAGCTCTGGTTCAGCCTCTACACGCCGCAGGTCGGTGAGGTCGCGCCGGAAATCCTCACCCCGGACGATCGCCAGCGGGTGATCGCCGCGCTGATGTCGCTCCGGGTGCGGTACCCGAAGATCGGGATGCCGGAGGGGCTGGTCAAGCAGTACGCCACCCCGCCGACGACCCCTGAGGAGTGCGTCTTCGCGTTGACGACGAGCTGCGTGTCGGCCGACTTCGAGCGGCGCATCACGCCGTGCCAGTTCGGCGGCAACCCCGATTGCTCGCAGTGCGGCTGCATCGCCTCGGCGGGGTTGAAAGCCGTCGGCGCGCACCGGCTGGCCGGCGGCATCCGGGTCGGCGCGATCTTCGAGACCTCCGTCAAGATCGGCAAGCGCCTTCGCGATCGTCGGGAACGAGACCGCGAGCAGGTCGCCTGATGGCGCAGGCGGCGTCGTTCGACGTCACGTCGACGGTCGACCTGCAGGAAGTCGACAACGCGGTCAACCAGGCGAAGAAAGAACTGGCGCAGCGCTACGATTTCAAGGGCTCTCGCGCCGCGATCGACCTCAACAAGGCCGAGAACACCATCCTCCTCACCGCCGACGACGACTTCAAGATGACCGCGGTGTGGGAGATCCTGCAGACGCGCATGGTTCGCCGCGGCGTGCCGACCAAGAACCTGACACTCGAGGAGGCCGAACGCGGGACCAACGACACGGTGCGGCGCGTCGTCAAGCTGCAGCAAGGCATTCCCACCGAGGCGGCCAAGGAGATGATCCGGGTCCTCAAGGAGCGGAAGCTGAAGAAGGTGACCGCGGCGATCATGAGCGATCAGGTGCGCGTCACCTCCCCCTCCAAGGACGAGCTGCAGGAAGCGATGCGCGTGCTGCGCGAGCACGACTTCGGCTGCGCGCTGCAGTTCGGGAATTATCGAGGCTGACAGCTCAACCGGCCCTGCACTTGCATAGACTCAGGTCATGCGAATGCTGCTCGCGCTGACGCTGGGCCTGGCGCCGTTCCAACAGACGCCGCCGCCGACGCCCCAGACCCCGCCGAGTAAACACGTGCCGACCGTCTCGCCCCAGAAGCGCGAGAACCCCAGCGACGTCAACGCCGACATCATCAAGGCCTTCGTCCGCCGCGTCGATACCTACGTCGCGCTGCACAAGAAGCTCGAAGCGACGCTACCGCCGCTTCCGAAGCAGACCGACCCCACCGTCATCGACCACCACGAGCGCGCGCTCGCCACGCTGATCCAGAACGCGCGTCGGGGGGCGAAGCAGGGGGACCTCTTCGACGCGCAGATGCAGGACCTCGTCCGCCGACTTCTGCAGCCGATCTTCGCCGGCACCGACGGCGCGCACGTCCGCACCGAGATCCTGGACAACGAGTACAAGGGAGACGTCAAGCTGTCGCCCAACGGCCGTTACCCCGACGAGATCCCGGTATCGACGGTACCGCCGCAGGTGCTGCAGCACTTGCCGAAGCTGCCAGAGGAAATGGAATACCGGTTCGTCCGCCAGAACCTCATCCTGTTCGACCCGCACGCCCACGTCATCCCGGACTGGGTCCCGATGGCGTTCAAGTAGAGGAGTGCGGATCGCATGACACTACGCCGCCACCCTCGCTGGTCGTCCCTTGCGTGCTCGCTTGCGCTGCTGTTGCTCCTCCGGGCGGGCGGCCACGCCCAGGCGCAGGCGCAGGCGCAGGTCCAGCTGCCCAACAAACCCAACACGCTGCACTTCGCCGTCATCGGCGACAACGGTACCGGCGATCGCGAGCAATACGAGATCGGCCAGCGGATGCTCGAGTGGTATCAGCGCTTCACGTTCCCGCTCGTGGTGATGATGGGCGACAACATCTACGGCGCCGACCGGCCGCAGGACTACACCAAGAAGTTCGAAGCGCCGTACAAGGGTCTGCTCGACGCCGGCGTCAAGTTCTATGCGTCGCTCGGCAACCACGACTCGCGCGAGCAACGCTACTACAAGAACTTCAACATGGAAGGGAAGGTCTACTACTCCTTCAAGGCGCCGAAGGAGGACGTCCGGTTCTTCGCGCTCGAGAGCGCCTATATGGATCCCGATCAGGTGAAATGGATCGACGATCAGCTGCAGCACTCGACCGAAGGCTGGAAGATCGTCTACTTTCACCATCCGCTCTATTCGTCGGGCAAGACCCACGGCTCGCAGGTCAAGCTTCGCCAGGTGCTCGAACCGCTGTTCATCCGCGGCAAGGTGAGCCTCGTCCTCAACGGGCACGATCACATCTACGAGCGAATCAAGCCGCAGAACGGCATCCCCTACTTCGTCGAAGGCTCTTCGGGACAACTGCGCGAAGGGGACATCCGCAGAGGTACCGGCCTGACTGCGTTCGGCGACGATCGTCAGCAGACGTTCATGCTCATGGAGGTGGATGGCGACACGCTCACCTTCAACACCATCGGGCTGAATGGGAACGTCATCGACTCGGGAACCATCCAGCGCCGGAAGTAGCGCCGCGGCGGCAGGATCTTGGCGAGCGAGCCGCCCGAGCAGAGCGAGCCGGCGCCGCGGCGAGCGAGCGACGGCGATGGGGAGTCCGAGGGGCAACGCCCCTCGGATGATCACGACGCTTTCGCGACTTTCTTGCCGCTTGCCTTCCAGTCGCTCTCGAACGTCGCGATCATCTTGCGGACGATGGCCGTGTTCTTGACGATGATTCCGACCTCACGCCGGCCTTCGAGTTCGAGCTTGCGCAGGCTCTGGCTGCCGATGAACGCTTCGCAGCCGTCGCGCATGATCGCGCGGACGTGCAGGCGCAGCGGCGACAGCCGCCGCACCTTGACCGACCTGATGTCTTTCTCGAGGGCGCCGATGATCCGGATCTCGACGCCGTCGGCGGCGCGATCGGCGAGCACCTTCTGGATGGCGTTGTCGCTGACCTGCGCGTCGTAGATCAGCAACTGCTTGCGTGCGCCCTTGACGAAGGCGGTGAGCAGCGGACGCGACGTCTCAGGACTGACGACCAGGCGTGCATGGTTCGCCTCGTAGTTCTTTCGCAGCGCGTCGGACTCGAACAGGTGCATTGCCTCGGCCACCAGTCGCGTGTCGCGGGTGACGATGCCGAAGCTGCGGCTCTTGTCGATGTCGAGCTTGGTGTAGTTGAACCCGTAGACGTGCAGGCTGCGGTTGTCGATCACCATCATCTTGCCGTGGTACCGGGTCAGGTCATCGGCGGTGCGGGCGACGGTCGCGCCGCACTCGAGCAGCCGCATCTCGAGCTTGCGCAGCGTCTTGTCCCCCCCCTTGTTGGTATGGGCGATGAGCGCCCGCACCTTCACCCCGCGGGTGACCGCGGCCTTCAGCGCCTTTTCCACTTCGACCCGGTCGAAGCGGAAAATCATGATGTCGATGAACTTCTTGGCGCGGTCGATGGCCCTGACGACGGGCGCAACGCCATCTGCCGGCTCGATGATCAGCTTCACTTGGCCTTGGCCTTCTTGTCTGTCCACTCGATCGAGGCGTGCCCGTCAGGATCGAGCTTCAGCAGGGCCGTGGTGATGCGATCGCGATCGACTTCGAGCGGCACGTTCGCCTCGTAGCTGACTT
Organism: Vicinamibacterales bacterium; assembly: GCA_036496585.1. Taxonomy (NCBI): domain Bacteria; kingdom Pseudomonadati; phylum Acidobacteriota; class Vicinamibacteria; order Vicinamibacterales; species Vicinamibacterales bacterium. Next base: position 4,003 of record DASXLB010000021.1, on the reverse strand, counting down.
CCCCGTCGGAGGAGGTCAGCAGCGCGAAGTCTACATTATGTCGGTGCAGGATCGCCTCGATTGGCTTGCACCGGCCGTCAGTGTCGTCCCCCATCTTGATCGACAGCGTGTAGAGCCGGCGCCCCTCTGGCTCGAACGATTCGATCGCCCACAGGGTGGCGAGAATGAAGGCCGCCGAGAGCACCGCCATCACATACTGGCCGACTCCCGATGCGAGCCCGACCGCCAGCGTCGTCAGCATGACGCCGGCATCCTTCGGATCGTCGACCTTGGCGCGATACCGCACGAGACCCGCCGCGCCGACCACGCCGAAGGCGCGCGCCAGATTGGTGCCGACCACCAGCATCACCACCGCCCCGACGATCGCCAAGATGATCTGGGTCTGGATCACCGCCGGCTGCCGCGGCGGAGTGCCGCGCCGCCGCGGGCGAATCGCGAGGAGCGTGCCGAGCAGCGCCGCCAGCGGCAGGCGTATGCCCGCGTGGCGGACCTCGTCCATCATGGTCGGAGCCTCGCCGCGATCTCCCTGATCCGACAGAGACAGGTCTTGCGGGTCATCCTTGTGTTTTTGGGCGGCGGCGCCCGACGGTGCGGCGACCAAGACCGCCAGTGCCAGGAACCACGGAACCACACGCATACGGGTGCTCATCGTCCGACTGCCAGTCCTTCCTCGATTTTCTGTTTGAAGCGACGGATGAAACGCGCGGCAACCGGGGCCGCGTAGCCGCCGGCGCGAAACGCGTCCTGCCACTGCCGATCCGTCAGGCGCTGTAGACGCGCGGAGATCCAGTGCACGTCCTCGGGCGTGATCCGCTCGAGGAGCACGCCGTGGCGGCCGTGCCAGTCGAAGCGGACGTAGTGGCCGTCGAGGCCAGTGATGAACGGCGTCTCGTCGAAGACGGCGGCATCGCCGCGCGGCGCGTCGATGACGCCGGTGCGGCCAAACGACTGTCCGAGATCGCGGGCCACGTACCAGCGGGACGCGCCCTCGAACGGACTCGACAGCCGGTAGACGACGTTCTGCTCGTCTTTGAGGTCGGAATTATCGAGCATCGCCATCAGCACGAGCAGCGCGTTCATCGGACGCGTGCCGACGAACGGGCCGTGATAGTACGACCACGATTTGCCGGCGTCGAGACCATGGAGCGCGGGTTTGTTCTCACGAAAGCGCCCCGGCAGCTGCGGGTTCGGATCGTCCGACCCTTCGGCGTTCCATCGACCCACATAGTAGATCGGGGGTTGATGATAGCCGACCCCCCAGAGGATGCGCGAGGCCACGACCTCGGTCGGCGCCTCGGGCGGCAGCTTGACGCTCCACTGGCGGCCGCCTGGATCCTGCGCGGTGAATCCCATGCTGAATCCGGCGCGCTTGGTGTCGAGGATCTTATAGGTGGCCGACGGCTCCGGCTGGAGACGGCGGCCGCCGACGCCCCACAAGAGATCTCGCCCGGGTTCGGGTTCGACCCACAGCTCAGTCAGCTGCGCCGGCGTGGGGGGCGCCTTCGGCGGCCGGGGTGTCGGATGACGCGCCGTCGACGTCACCACCGCAAGCAGCAGAAGCGGGTACGTCCTCATGCCTGCCTGCGAGTCTGCAAGGGGGGGGCCAGCTCAACGGGGTGAGGCCGTCGGAGTTACCGGCCGGCGGATGTCTCGCCTCCTCACCGGAAATCGTGTGAATCCATCTGCGGATCGCGCCCGCCGAGCCGGTGCAGGCGCTCGGCCTTGACCGACGTCACCCCTTCCTGAATCTGCAGCGTGCCCTCGACAATCAGATACGGCTCGCCGATCGTCGCGCGCTGCTCGGAATAGAGATCGGGGCGCACGATGATGTTGGCGATGCCGGTCTCGTCTTCGAGCGTGAGGAACACGAATCCCTTCGCCGTGCCGGGACGCTGGCGCGTGATCACCGCGCCGGCGACGCGGACGCGGCGGCCATGGCGTCCTGCCGGCAGGTCGCGCGCGCGCAGCACGCCGCGCTGCGCCAGCTCGCCGCGCCGCAGCGACATCGGGTGCGGCCCGATCGTCAGGCCGGTACCCGCGTAGTCGGCGAGCAGGCGCTCCGGGATCGTCATTGGCGTGAGTGGCGAGGAAGCTGGTGGCCGGGCGTCGGAGACCGGAGGTTGGGGGAAGGGTGAGGGGTGGGAAATGACATCGCCGGCGTCCGCGAAGAGCTCGCCGGCGGGCCGCACGGCCTGTTCCACCTGCCACAACGCCGTGCGGCGATCGAAGCCGAACGCGTTGAGCGCGCCGATTTCCGCGAGCGTCGCCACTTCGTCACGCCGCAGCCCGCATCGGCGGATCAGCTGATCGAGCGTCTCGAAACGCGGCTGCGTGGGGGTCTGATGATCGATGGGCGATGGACGATGACCGATGGACGTCGTTACCGGCAGCGTCCACAAATGCGAGCAGACGTTACAGAATCCTTCGTAGGTGTGCAGCGTTTCAAGCATTGAGCGATCGTCATTGCCGCACTTGGGACACCGCAGGTCATCCAACCTGCATCGGCTATCGGCTATCGGACCTCGAGTGTCGGAGGCCGCAGCAGCGACGGCCCCGGCGGCCGCCATCGCCTCCGCCGATTCCCGCCGCAACCCGTTCACGTACATCAGCCCCAGGCGCACGCGGCCGTCGACCTCGACGCGGCACGCCCAGTCCGACACCTGTACGTCGATCGGCGCGAAGCGGACGCCATGCCGCTGCGCATCCTTCACCAGCGTCGACGCATGGTAGAAGCCCATCGGCTGGTTGTTGAGCAGCGCCGTGTAGAACGCGGCCGGAAAGTGCGCTTTCAGATACGCGCTCGCATAGACCAGCAACGCGAAGCTGGCGGCGTGCGACTCGGGGAACCCGTACAGCGCGAACGAGGTAATCGAGCGCAGGATCTCTTCCTGCGCCCCGCCGGTAATCCCCTTCCGCTCCATGCCGGCGCGCAGCTTCCCTTCGATCTGCTGCATGCGCTTTTCCGATCGCTTGAACCCGAACGCGCGGCGCAGTTCCTCGGCCTCGCCGCCGCTGAACCCCGCCGCCACCATCGCCATCCGCAGCAGCTGCTCCTGGAAGAGCGGGACGCCGAGCGTCCGCGCGAGAATCGGCTCGAGCGACGGGTGCGGATAGGCGACCGGCTCGTCGCCGCGCCGCCGCTTCAGGTAGGGATGCACCATGTTGCCGACGATCGGGCCCGGACGGATGATCGCCACCTCGACGACGATGTCGTAGAACGTCTTCGGCTGCAGCCGCGGCAGCGTCGCCATCTGCGCCCGCGACTCGACCTGGAAGATGCCGATCGTGTCGGCTTCCTGCAGCATGCGGTAGACGGCCGGATCGTCCGGGGGCAGGTGCGCGAGATCGAGCGCCGACGGCCGATGGTCGATGGTCGAGGTCCGAGAATCCTGCTCGGTCATCGGGACTCGGGACTCGGCCGCGTTCACCACTTCCAGCGCGTCCTGCAGCACCGCCATCATGCCGAGGCCGAGCAGATCCACCTTGACGATCCCCATGTCGGCGCAGTCGTCCTTGTCCCACTGGATGACGACGCGGTCGGGCATCGAGGCATTTTCGAGCGGCACGACTTCGTCGAGCCGCCCCTGGCAGATCACCATGCCGCCGGAATGCTGGCCGAGATGGCGCGGCAGATCCTGGATCTGCCGCCACAGCGCGCCGAACTGGTGGATCGCCGGATCGGCGGCGTCGACGCCGATCGACGCCAGGTTCCGGCCCAGCGTCTCGCTCGGATCGACGAACTCGAAGTGCCCCATCACCTTCGCCAGCCGGTCGATCGTGTCCAGGTCGATCGACAGCGCCTTCCCCACTTCGCGCGCGGCGCTGCGGCCGCGGTAGGTGATGACGTTGGCGGTCATCGCGGCGCCGAGACGGCCGTACTTTTCGTACACGTACTGAATCACCCGCTCGCGCCGGTCGCCGCTCGGCAGATCGAGATCGATGTCGGGCCACTCGCCGCGCTCCTCGGAGAGGAAACGCTCGAACAACAGGTCCATCGCCACCG